>DASXWF010001132.1:0-3903 GCA_036503835.1 Polyangiaceae bacterium
CGCGTCGCGCAGGGCGTCGCGCAGCCCGTCGATCGCCTCGCGCGCCTCGCGCGCGGGACCGGGGGCGCCGCCGAAGTGCCCGCGCCGCCCGATCGCGTTCGAGAGGACGTAGAGCTTGCCCCCGCGCTCGCCCCAGTCGTCGCGGTCGACCAGGTATTCCACGAGGTGCCGCGCGAACGCGCGGTTGCCCGGGTAGCGCAGCATCAAGTTGATGAAGACCGACGGATCGCCCATCACGAACAGCCGCCCGCGCTTGCCGATGACGCCCGTCACGGCCAAAGTCGCGTTCGGCTCGCCGACGGCGGGAATTTCGAGGACGGGCGTGAGATCGGGGTGGGTGAGCGCCGTCGGATGATTCGTGACGATGCGATCGACGTCGCGCACCGTCGGATGGCGATTCTGCTCCTGGCCGGCGACTTCCTGCACGACCGGAACGGCGATGGGCAGGTTCGGGCTGTTGCGAAGCATCAGCGCCGGACGCAGCGGCGCCTCGACGCGCTGGATGCGATAGCGAGCGAGAAAGCTCGTGGCCTTGCCGCGGTCGTCGAGCACCGCCACGCGCCCGCCTGCGGCGAGAAACGCTCCCAGCTCGTCGCTGTCGAGCTCGTTCGTCGGGTGCAGGAGCAGCACACCGTCGGCCGGTTCCAGCTGGTCGAAGTCGAGCACGCCGACGAGCTCGACGCGCTTCTTGCCGAGCTCGCTGCGCGCGATCTCGAGGAGCTCGCTCGTGCCCTGCCACTCCTGATCGCCGAACTCGAAGGCCGCCGACGCGACGCTCGGCGCGAGCCCGAGGAAGAACAGCAGCGGAAGGAGAAAGCGAGCGGCCGGGCGAGGGCTCCCCAAGGGGAGCGGGCGGGGTAAGCTTCCAGCCACGGCGGCCGTAGTATGAAGCGTGACGGCTGAAAATGAGTCACCGGCCCGCGGGCTCAATGCTGCGCGGCGCTACCTAGGGATGAAGGGGGTGTGCGCGCCGCGGCGCGTCGAGCCTACCTCGTGCGTCGTACCGGCCCTTCGGCGGCGAAACGGCGAACTTGACCCCGGGTCCAGCGTAGCTAGATTACTTGAGACGGCCCAGAAGCGGCCCGAAAGCGAGGCTCTTGCCATGCTTCCTCCCTTCATCATCGAGCAGATCCGGCGGCGGGAAGAGGAGGAACGCCGGAAGCACGAGCTAGAGCAGCCCAGGTTGGAGCTGCCCCAGGACGTGTACGAGCGTGCCCCCGAGCGGCCGGAGCAAGATCCCGAGCGCGGTGTGCTGATCCTCGAGCTCTGATCGCACGTCGATCGTCGCGGAATCCGCGTCGATCGTGGCGGAAGCGGGTTGCTCGTTACCGTTCGAGCCTCTACGCTCCGCCGCCGCATGACGCCCAGGGCGTTACTTCCTTTCGTGACGTTGCTCGTCGGGTGCTTTCCACCCGGTGAAGGCCTCGAGGTTCCGCTCAACGACGTGTACTTCCCCGTCGGGGTTGCGCTCGACGCGGACGCTTCGCACCTCTTCGTCGTCAACAGCGATTTCGACCTCCAGTACAACGCCGGCAGCGTGCAGTCGTGGGACCTGGAGGCGCTGCGCTCCGATGTACGCAGGTACCAGTTCGGAACGGACTGCGGAGGCCTCGAGAACGAGCGCGATCCGCAGGACCGCCTGCTCTATCCCGGTCGCTGCAAGCATTTCGAGCCGGTGATCGTTCAGGCCGTCGAGATCGGCGCGTTCGCGACGGACGTTGTCTTCCGCTCGTCGCCGGCGGGCGACGGCACCGGGCGGCTCTTCGTGCCGGTGCGCGGCGACGCGACCCTGCACTGGATCGACGTGGGGCCGGGCGGCGAGCTCGAGTGCGGGAACAAAGGCACGCGCGAAGACTCCACCCAGCGCGTGTGCGACGACGCTCATCGCGCCGGCGACAACGAGCCCACGGTCGAGAACGGGCGCTACCAGAGCATGCTCGGTGAGCCCTTCGGCGTGGACGCGAGCGAGGACGGGCGCATCGTGCTCGTGAGCCATCAGACTTCGGGCGCCGTGGGCCTGCTCGAAAACGATTGGAGCGGGTCGCAGCCGCCGGAGCTCACCGTTCGCTACTGGTTCACCCACAGCGGGCTCTACGAGCGCCCCATGGGTGTCGCCGCCCTCCCGGAGCCGAAGCTCGCGCCGGCGCTCAAGAAGGTTCCGTACGCCGGCTACTACCCGGGCTTCCTCGTGGGATACCGCACCACGCCCGTGATCTCCCTGATCCGCGCTTACCTCGACACGACCGCCGATCCGGCGCGTCCCTACACCGAAGTGACCTTGCAGTCTCCCATCTACGCGAACTCTTCCGGCTCCGACTCCCGCGGGATCGCCGTCGATGGCTCCCGTCGCCAGGAGCAGGAGCGAATCTGCATGGAGCGCTTCGGCGTGGACGAGGCGTGCGCGAAGGATCCCGAGTGCGCCTCCGCCGTTTCCCCGGCGTACGTCGAGTGCCTCACGACCGCTTCGGCGGTTCCGCTCGACGTGTACGTGCCGAATCGCGCGCCGGCGAGCCTCGTGATCGGGCAGTCGCAGGCGGTGAACGACGATCTCGCGACCAGCGACGCGCCGGTGTTCGTGAACAGCGTGCCGGTCGATCTCGGTCCGACGCGGGTCGTGATGGGCGACATCACCAATCCCGCGGGCGAGCTCGAGCGGCGAGCGTTCGTGGTCTGCTTCGATTCACGGCGAATCGTGATTTACGACCCCAAGCGGCGCCGCATCGAAGGACAGATCGTCACCGGCCGCGGCCCGCAGGCGCTCGCCGTCGATGGAGCGAACGGTCTCGGCTACGTCGCCCACTTCACCGATTCGTACATCGGGGTCATCGATCTCGATCAGGGCCGGCCCACCTTCGGGACCATCGTGGCCACCGTCGCCGAGCCCAGTGAGCCGAGGGCCTCGAAGTGACGAAGCTCGGCGCGCTCGCGACGCTCGCTCTCGGTCTGTTCGTCGTCGGTTGCAACGAAGAGGCCGAGGACGTCGAGCTGCGCTCGCTGCAGGCGAGCACGGAGATGACGTTCGTCTGCCGCGATCGCTACGGGCACGGCGTACCCCGCTCGGAGTGCCCGGATTTCGACACGGTTCCGCCGGATCCGCCGCGCACGCGGCTGTTCTCGCTCGTGACGCAGACGGCCACGGACGAGGTCGCCGTCGTCGATCTGTTGACCGCCCAGGTCTACGACGTGGACAAGTCGATGCCGGGCTTCTCGTTCCTGCGCATGCCGAGCCGGCCCGGCGACATCGTCACCACACCGGGCGGCGCGGCGTCGTTCGTCGGGCTCACCGGCGTGGGAAAGACCGGCATCGCCGCGATTCCGAGCAGCTGCATCGACCCGCCGTTCTACGACCAGACCGGCCGCGACGTGACGACCTTTCCCGCCTGCTCGCTGCCGAGCAAGCCGGCCGATATGGTCGTTCTGGTCGAGCCGCCGGCGAGCGACGGCATCCACGAGAGCTGCGATCCGAACTCGCCGATCGAGGTTCAGCAGACGTTGCTGCTTCCGGAGTCGCCCTTTGCCGTTCCGACCCTCGAGTCGGTTCCGTCCGGTGCCATCGAATCGATTGCGGTCTGCGACGGAGTCGAAGTGCTCTGGACCGGACCGAAGTGGTGCGGCGATTACAACGACCCCGAGTACGATCGGGACCCGCTTCTCGTTGACCCTCTTACGGTCACGAGGTGTCCGCAGCCGGACGCCCCCGAAACGAAGAACTTCGACGAATCACAGCGGCCGGGCCTGGCGCCCGAAGAGTGCTACCGCGTTCGCGACTGCGGCGCGAACCTGACCGCCGAGGGCGGTCCGCGCGGACGCCGCAAGCTCGTCGTCGCGCTGCCCGACGAAGGGCGCATCGTCGTGATCGACGCGCAGCGCCTGCTCGACCGCCCCCAGGGATCGTTCGGCGAG
>DASXWF010001133.1:0-2042 GCA_036503835.1 Polyangiaceae bacterium
TACGGCGCGGCGTTCGGGGTCGCCACGTCGACGCCCATGTCGAGCGTGTCAGAGATCTCTGCGCACGGGCGCATGTCCGCGGCCAGGCCGAAGTACACGGCAACGGAGCCGACCACTGTGCACACCGTCGCGGCGTGGCGCCAGAGCTCGTGCATGTCAGCGAACGAGCCCTGGGGCTGGTCAATCTCGGCCTCGACGGCCCGGTCCCACATGACGGCCTTGCGGCGAACGTCCCAGTCGGCGTCGGTCGTCATGAACTGGGGGAGGGGCGAGTCACCCGCGGTGACCTTGCAGACCCACGTCTGCACGAGGCTGCGCACGCGGTTGCGGATGATAGGCTTCTCGATGAGGGGCGCGGGGTTGCGCGTGCGCCTGTCTGCAGCCGACGGCACGTTGAGCACAACGCCCTCGAACAGCTGTGCATAGGGCCACACCTTGGCCGCGCGCACCTGGTTTTCCTTGACCGCCTGGTCGCCCCGGGCGAGCAGGGCGTTGGCGGCCTCGAGCGGTGTTTTTTCTCTTGCCCAGAGGGACGGGTCTGCTAGAATCATTGTTCAGGAGGCCGATATGCGAAAGATTAAAGGTGGTTACGAGTTGGGATCAGTCGGCAGCGTCGCGTTCACAATCGCTGCTGGGTACGGCATCATGTCGTTCGTGTTCGACTGCATGCGAATGGGCGGGTGGCTCTAATGCGCACGCTCGCCGAGACGCTCGCCCAGATCCGCGCACACACGGCCAAGGCTCGAGCTCACCTCGCCAAAGTCGACGAGATGCTCGAAGCCGAGGAACTCGTCGAGCTCGAGGACGATTTGGCTGAACGCGGGCTGGCGCTCGAGTCTGTCGAGAGTGAGCCAATCACGCTCCGCGACTCCGAATACGCTTACGTCGAGGGGTGAGGCTGTGTCTATCTGTGAGCGTGTGCACAGGCTGGCGTCCGAGATGCTGCATGAGTACCCAGGGCCGCGACGCTTGGCGATCACGCCGATGCACCGGGCAAAACGACCACTACTAGCCATTGTGCACGTCATCGCACAGGAGCTCCGCCAGTCGGCCCGCCCGCGATAGCCTGCAACCCACCAGCATTCTGAGGCCCAGTGCCGGCAACGTCTCCGCCAGCACTGGGCTTCGGCGCGTTTGCCATCCGGATTGTGCTCGCTGTGTTGCTGGACAGGGCAGGCGTCGCCGCGCCGTCGAGCTGTAGGAGCGAGTCGAGCCTAATCTTGGCCTCTGTGCTCACGTGCGCCGAGCCGCTGAGCACAGCGAGGGTCTCGTATTGGAGCTGGGCGAACAGGTCAGGGTGCACGGCTGCGAGGGCTTGCATGGCCTCGGGGCGGACGGTACCGGCGCCGAACGCCTTGATCGTCTCGGCGGGCTCCGTCACGGCCTGCCACACGGCGGCGAATCGCGCGATCTCGCTGCGCCCAGGCGGGAGGCCGTTCGGGTGCTGGATGGTGCGCACGACGGCCGCTGGGAGATTCTGCTGCAGGTAGTTGAGGCCTTCGGCCGTGCGTGCTACGATGGCTTGATGAATCTCTGGATGCTGGAGCGGAAAGTCTCCAAGGCCCTTGCTCCACTGTTCGGCGACCCCTACAGGGTCAGCCTTCGAGCGCATCAACGCATCCCGACGATCCGCGAAAGCCGCGACGCTGTCTGGGTATCCCTCCGTGAAAGCGTCCACGGCACGTGGCATCGCGACTACCGCGGCCGCTGGCAAGAGCCGCTCGGCCGCGCGCGCTGACCCGCGCACGAATGCCTGCGCGGCCCGGCGCGTCACGCTCTGCGAGCCCCCCACGAGGCGCCTCAGGACGCCCGTGTACCTCGAGCCCGCGGCGACAGCTGCTCCCAAGGCGGGATCTACCTGCCCCGCGGCGTACGCAGCCGCCCCAGGCGCCACGAACTCCCCGACGAGCTCGGCCGCCTTGCTGGCGAGCGAGGGCTCTGCGGCGTCACGCAGGTCGAGCGCTTGGCGGGCCTTGTCGACGGCCTTCAGGGCGTTCTGGTCGAGCGCCATGCGCGCGCGATTCTCGTACGCGCTCAGGGCG
>DASXWF010001134.1:0-4423 GCA_036503835.1 Polyangiaceae bacterium
CGACCGGTTCCACGGGCAGCGGCGCGACCGGCTCGACGGGCAGCGGCGCGACCGGCGGCACCTCTTCGAACGCCGGACGCGGCGGCTCGAGCGGCAGGGGCGGGAGCAGCGGCTCGATCTCCGGCAATACCGAGGAGCTCCTCGACCAGATCGGGGAGGTCTGCGAGACCGATTGCGATGCGCAGTTCGCGCTGGACTGCGCCCCCCAGAGCACCAACACGCTGACGTGCCAGCTGTCCTGCGCCGCGGCGACCACGCAGGTGGGAGACTTCTGCCTGGCCGAGTACCGCGACTACGTCGACTGCCGGGGTAGCGGCGGTTACGACTGCGTGCAGAACGTTCCGTACCAGCGCTCGACCTGCGCCGCCGAGCAGGTGGCGTACAGCACTTGCGTCCAGCACATCGGCTGCAAACGCTACTGCAAGAAGGCGCTCGACCAGGGCTGCATCGACCAGAGCTTCGACGCGTGCCTCGAGAGCTGTACGGGCGAGGACCAATCGCTGCCGGAGGACTGCCGCTACTACTCGGAACAGATCGCCTACTGCCAGGCGACGAACCAGACCGAGTGCACCGACGGCGGAATGACGGTACCCGCGGCCTGCGGCTACCAGGTGCTCACGATCGCGGAGTGCGTCAGCGACGACTCCGGGAACCTCTGCGACGGCTGGTGCTACGCGGCCGACAGGCTCGGCTGCGGCGGCGACGACTGCGCGGGCGAGTGCGCCGGCAAGTTGGCCGACGAGACCTGCGGCGAAGCCTGGCGGGAGCTCCTGGACTGCGGCCTGTTCTTCGGCGACGCGGCCTGCGACACCGAGAGCTTCACGGCGAACGGGATCTGCGACAGCGAGGTCCAGAACTACCAGACCTGCCTCGACGGTCCGACGGCGGAGTAGTCACCCGCCCAGCGTCGAGCCGATGACTCAGTCTTCGGCTTCTTCGTCGGGCGGCGGGTCCAGACACATGCCGAGCGACGCGTCACAGAGTCCCACGTCGCACTCTGCGATTTCGTCCCAGCGGCCGTCTTCGTCGCATTCGCGCAGCACGTCCTCGCTCGTGCAGTCGAAGGACCCGGGCGCGCACTCGTCGCATTCGCGGTTCGCCACGTCGCAGAGTGCGCTCGAGCCGCAGGTCTCTTCGACCGTCCAGCCGGTGCCGTCACCGTTGCAGCGTTCGAGCGCAGCCTCGTTGCAGCGGTAGGCGCCCGCCTCGCAGACCGGCGCGCGGCACATGCCCGCCTCCGCGTCGCAGAGCGCGGCGCTCGCGCAGGTGTCCGCTTCCTCGAAGCCGGTCCGTCCCGCGTTGCACGCGAGGAGCACCTCGTCGTCGCAATCGTAGTCTCCGGGGGCACAAGCCGGCGCCTGGCACTCGCCGCCCGAGCAGAGGGCGGTCGTCGCACACGCGGCTCCGTTCGACTGATAGCCGGTGCGATCGGCGCGGCAGATTTCGGGCTGAGCACCCGAGCAACGCACCTCGCCGGTCGCGCAAACCGGCGCCTGGCAAGTCCCCTCGGAGCAGAGAGCGGCGCTCGCGCAGGCGGCGCCGCTGTCGTTCCAGCCGTTGCGATTGGAGTTGCAGAGCTGGGGCTGCTCGTCGTCGCAGCGCCGCTCGCCCACCGCGCAGGCCGGAGCGCTGCAGCTTCCGCTCGAGCAGAGCGCGGCGGTCGCGCAGGCCGTGCCGTCGTTGACGAAGCCGGTGCGGTCCGCGTTGCAGATTTGCGGCTGGGAGCCGTTGCAGCGCCGCTCGCCGACCGCGCACGCCGCCGTCGTGCAGCTGCCGCTCGCGGTGTTGCAGAGGGCGACCGTGGAGCAGGCGTTGCCCGAGTTGTTCCAGCCGGTGCGATCGCCGTTGCAGACTTGGGGCTGAGCGCCGTTGCAGCGGCGCTGCCCGGCGGAACAGGTCGGAGTCACGCACGTGCCCGTGCCGGCGTCGCAGAGCGCGGAGCTCGCGCAGTTCGCGCCCGCCGCCTCCCAGCCCGCGCGATCGGCTCGGCAGCGCTCGGGACGCGAGCCGGAGCAGCGCGTCTGGCCCGTGTTGCAGACGGCGCAGTAGTCGTCCGCACCGTCGTCGACGCAGCCGTACGCGGCGGAACAGTTCTGCGTGATGTTCCAGCTCTTGCGATCGGCGGAGCAGGTCTCGAGCCGCGGAGCCCCGTTGCCGCCGCCGCAGCGCACTTCGCCCGCCGTCGGGCAGACGGCGCAGTAGCCACCCTCGTAGAGCGGAGCCGTCCCCGGGTAGCAGAGCGCCGTCGAGCCGCAGGTGGCTGCCGTTTCCCAGCCGTTGCGGTCGTCCCGGCAGTGCTCGAGCGTCGCGCCCTGGCACTGGTACTCGGGCTTGCTGCCGCCGCACACCGGAACGCCGCAGCCGTCCGTGCCGGGATCGAGCGCGCAGCTGCCGTCGAGGGTACAGGAGCAGAGCTCGTTGGTCGCGCAGTTCGCCTGGTGGACCCAGCCGTTCGGCGTGCAGTGCTCGAGCTCCGTGCCGTTGCAGCGCGTGGGGCTCGGGCACTCGAGCTTGCAGCCGGGATCGGCCGCCGAGTTGTCGCAGAACTCGCCTTCACCGCAGGTCGCGATGATCTCCCAATCGTCGAGGCTCGCGGCGCAGCTCCGGAGCTCGGCGCCGAAGCAACGGAGCTCGGCGGGCGCGCAGACGGGCGGGTGACAGCGCCGGTCGAGCGCGCTGCAGAGCTCGGCCGAAGCGCAGCTCTCGACGAACTCCCAGCCGAGCAGATCGTCACGACATTGATGAAGGTCGGCGCCCTGGCAGTTGAACTCGCCCGCAGCCGGGCAGCCCGGAGCGTTGCACGCGCCCGAAAGCCCGTCCGCAGCGGTCGTGCAGAGCGCGGCGGACGCGCACCTCTCGAGCTCCTGCCAGCTGCGTTCGGCTGAACAAAGCCTGAGAGTCTCGGCGTTGCACTGGTAGTGCCCGGGCTCGCAGCGCTCCGCGCATCCGCCCTGCACCGGATCGCACTCGGTCCCGGGCTCGCAGGTCATCACTTCGTCCCAGCCGGTGAGATCCTCCCGGCAGGTGCGGAGCGTCATGCCCTCGCACAGGAAAGCGCCCGCGCTCGGGCAACCGGGCGGGCACATGTCGACATCGCCCATGCCGAGGCCCGCGTTCGCGACGGCGATCGCGCAGAGCGCCTCGCTCGCGCAGGTATCGACGCGCTCCCAGCCCGTGAGATCCTGACGGCAGCGTTCGAGCGCCTGTCCCGTGCAGCGGTAGGCCCCCGGCGTAGGGCAGAGCGGATCCGTGCACTTCTCTGCCCAGGTCGCCGCGCCGCGCGATGCGTCGATGCTGAGGTCGCAGAGTCCGGCGGTCGCGCAGGTCGCGACCTGAATCGACCAGGTGCTGTCGGGCCCGCATTCCCAGAGCTCGCGGCCGGCAGCGTCCCCGGTGCCGCGGCATGCATACTCGCCGGGCGCGCAGGTACCGCAGTAGGTCGGGTTGCACATGCCCGCCGCGCTGCAGATTTCTCGCTCTTCCCAGCCGTCGCCGGTCGCCTTGCACTCTTGCCGCGTCGAGCCGTCACAGCGCAGCTCTCCGCGCTCGCAGCGCTCGCAGAGGCCGTTCTCGGAGTCGCACAGGTCGCTCGTCGCGCAGGTGTCTCGCAGCACCCAGTCCGACCCGTCCGACGTGCAAGCCAGCAAGAATTGTCCGTTGCAGCGCTGCTCTTGGGGTGAGCACACGCTCGCCAGCGGCGCCGGCTCGTCCGGCACCATCTCGTAGTCACCTGCGATCAGTTGACAGCCCGCCGCTCCGCAAGCGAGGGCGAAGAGCCACGGCCATTTTCGCATGCTGGCCGTCAGCGGTAGCGGTAGCGCCCGGTCGCGCCGCCGGACAAGAGCTGCAGGAAGGCGACGAACAGCGAGGCGCCGATGATCGACCAGAGGATCGGAAACGGCTTGCCCTCGACGCTGATCAGCAAGAGCTCCGGCAGCTTCAGGTGCGATGCCAGCACCGTTCCGAGGAGCGCTCCCACGAAGCCCACCGCGATCGAGACGAAAAACCCGCCGGCGGTGCCGCCGCCGATCGCGCGCCCGATGGCTCCGCAGATGCCGGCGATGACCAGCAGGACCAATAGACCGATGAGCGAGATCGTCATGCCGGCACGGATTGCAAGACGCGCGCCCGGCGCCTTTCGCCCAAAAGCGCGCAGATCCGCACCCCGGCCGTAGTGGAAGATCCCGCTGGGGCGTGTTTGACCCGTTGGGGAGGGGCCGGGGTTCATTGCTTTGCGCCATGGCTCTTTCTCGCTTCGGAGTTGTGTTCGTCGGTCTGATCGCCGTTGCTTGCGGGAACGACACCGGTCCCGGAGAACCGGGAGGTTCGAGCGGCTCGGCGGGGTCCTCGGCGGGGTCGACGAGCGGTAAGGGCGGCAGCGCGGGCGCTGCGGGGTCTGCGGGGAAAGCGAGCGGAGGCTCGT
>DASXWF010001135.1:0-10712 GCA_036503835.1 Polyangiaceae bacterium
CTCCCTTCCGGCCCGACCAGCGCGACGCCGAGTCCCGCGCTCGACACCGGCGCCCCTCCGGCGACCACGGGCGAATTCCGCTGCTCCGACCGCGACCAGCGCTCCATCCTGCGCCCACGTGACGGCAATCTCGACGGCATCGCGCGCTGCGACATCGGCGCCGTGGAGCTCGTGCCGTAGCTTCGTGCCGTCCGATCTCAGTGGCCGGAATCGACCGGGCTGGCGGACGCGGGCAGCAGGGTCAAGCGCTTGCGCGCCTCGGCTTCGCGAGGGCGGCCGGGCACCCTCAGGTAGCGGCGGTACGCTTCTGCCGCTGCGCCGCCGTCACCGAGCGCTTCGAAGCAGACCCCGCGGTAATAGCCGGCTTCGCCGGCGAACTTGCCGGCGCCGCGTTCGACCGCCGCATACTCGCGCTCCGCGGTCGCGAAATCCTGGAGCCCGGCGCGCAGGGTATTGCCGCGCAGCATGCGGAGCTCGCCTTCGCGCTCGCGTACGCTACCGCTCCCGAGGAGCCGATCGGTCTCGGCCAGGACGTCGCGCGAGCGGCCCATCCGAACCAGGACGTGCACGTAGGAGAGATCGATCTCGGTCCGCAACGAGCCCGAAGGGAAGCGTGCGCGGTATTGCTCGAGCGCCTGGAGCGCACCGGCGGGATCGCCGAGCACGTCGCTCCGGAGGCGCGAGAGCTCGGACAGCGCGAGCTCCGCACGCAAGCCGCCGCCCGCCGCCTGATCGACGAAGCAGCGCTCCGCGTCACGAGCTCGCCCGTCGCGCGCGAACGCGAGGCATTCCCGTTCCGCCACCAGTCGAGGCTGCTGCGCTTCGGCCGGCGGACTCGGGGGGGCGAGCTCGGCGGGGGCTCGGGGCGCGCTCGGTGTCGGGGGCGTTGCTACCGCGGGTGCGGGCTCCGCCTTGGGGTTCGCCTCGGAGCTCCACGTCTCGCCGGCCCTGAGCTCGGCGAGCCGTGTTTGGTCGCGAAAGACCGCGACTCGACCTTCGCTCACGGAAGCCGCCACGCGTTCGGGCGAGCTCGAAACGGTGAACGCCGTGCCGAGTACCACGAACCGGTAGCTTCCCGAGCGCACCTCGAGCGTGCGGCCCGCGCTCTGTCGGGTCACTTCGAGCGTGACCTTGCCGGCTTCGAGTGCGATGCGCGAGCCGCTCGCCGTAGCCTCGACCCGCGCCGAGCTCTGCGATGCGAGGTGAACGCGAGTGCCGTCCTCGAGACGAGTGTCGCCCGCAGGGAGGGCGGTCGCGCGCGGTGCCGGTCGGGCCCCCGCGCCCGTTGCCATGACAGCAGCGCCCTCGGGTACGCGCGCTCTGAGCCAGAGCGTCAGCGCGGCCGCCAGCGCGAGACAAGCGAGCGCGAACGACAGCGCCGCTTTCGAGCGCCGGGCGCGGTAGCCGGCGGATTCGCGCTCGACGAGGCTGCGAAAGGCGGCGGCCTGGTCGAGCGCCGGCGAATAGCGGCTTGCCGAGCGTACGATCTCGCCGAACTCGCCGTCTTGCGTGGCGACACGCGGCGGCGAGGCGAGGGGCTCCTTGGCGGCGCTCACGGCGCATCCTCCACGCGCAGGCCGAGCTCCGCCTGCAGCGAACGCCGAGCGTAGTGCAAGCGCCGCCAGACGGTCGCCGGCTTGGCTCCGACGATCGCGCCGATCTCCGGGCCCGACAGGTTTTGCATCTCGTAGAGTACGAAGACCACGCGCTCGGCTTCGGGCAGCTTGGCGAGCGCGGCGTCGAGGCGTCGTTGAGCGAGCTCCTCCGAGAAGCCGGGCCCGGAGATTTGCGTGTCGGGGTGTTTTTGCGAAAACACGCGCTCGAGCAGGTCGCGAACGAAGTAGCTGCGCCGCATACGGCGGCGCTGCGTGATGCAGAGCTGATAGAGCCAGGTCCTGAACTCCGCTTGTCCGCGGAAGCGAGGAAGGTAGCGAAACACCTGCACGAAGACCTCTTGCGCCGCGTCCTCCAGATCGCTGTCGCGCACGCCCAGCCGGCGCAGGAACGAAGTGGCGATCGGGAAGTACTGGCGGTGCAAGGCGCGCCAGGCCTCCTGGTCACCGCCGATGCACTGCTCGAGGAGAGGCCGTTCCGACGGCTCCTGGGAGTAGGTTTGGGGGTCGGCGAAGACGGCCATCGTTCATCGAAACCAGGCTGCACCCCAGCCGAGCGCGAGCGCGCTCCGGACTCGGGGCGGCTCCAGCACTTCCTCGCCGTCGATCGTGAACTCTCCGCCGAACGGGCGAAACGGCGCCTCGATCAGCGCCGAAATGTCGAGCGCCGAGGCGCGGCCGATCGCGATCCGGAAGGCAAGCGCGCCCCCCGCGGCCGAGGTCGCACGGTACTGCGAGGTCGAGCTGGGCATGTTCGTCGTCCACGCTCGTTCCGCCGCAATCGACAGCGTCGGCCCGACGGAGACGCGAGCGCCTGCGAGCTCGAAGTCCCACCCGGGCGTCAACCTCAGCAGCCCGGCCTGGAGGTGCGCCTTTCCGCCGCGCTCGAGCTCCTCGGTCCAGGGGACGAGCACGAATCCGAGCGAGGTTGCGAGCGAGAGCGGCACTTCGGCTCGGACCACGAACAGTGAGCCGAACGTGGGACGCAGCGGGGGACCGAGCACTCCGGCCTGCGCGGCCAACAAGAACGCCGGTGGTCGCCGGGGGCCGGCGGTCGCGCGCTCGCGTACGCCCTGATCGAGCGCCGGTGGCGCAGCGGAAGCGGAGGAGGTGACGGGCTGCGAGGCGACGGGCTGCGCCGGCTCGACCTCGGGCTCGGACGCGCGCTCGCCGACCAGCGCGCGAAAGAAGCGCTCGACCACGACCGCCATGGCTTGCGCCATCGTGTCGCAGGACTCGGCCGTGAGCGGCAGGTCCCGCGACAGCCGGAGCTCGTCCGCGGAGTCGAAGATCTGGAGCCGGACGAAGTCTCCGGTGGTGCTGTCGGGCGCGTGCACGATCGTGTAGCGCACGCGCCAGGCACTGCGCGGACCTTCGAGCGCTCCGACGCGACTGCCGATCTTGGCTTCTGCGCTCGCGAGGTCCGGACAAAGCGCGTCCGGCGAGCCCGTCTCGACGGTGAGCCCTGAAAGCAGCCCCAGAACCGGAACCCAAGACGACAGCATGGCGCTGATTCAATCTCCATATCATGGAGTCGGTCTTCGGGATTCTCCAGAGCGCCGGGCAGGGACTGGCGATCGCACGTTTGGAATCACGCCGCGTGTTGCGAGGGAAAAATCGTACACGGGCGGTGAAGGTCCTTACCCCGGATCGACTCTGAATGACTCATCGTGCGCACGCGCTTCGTCTCCGTCCCGCTCGGGCTCGTCGCGATTTCCGCGTGCGGGGAGCTCGAGATCGGCTCGTACGGCGGCATCGGGCGCGCTGGTGCGCTTTCCGGAGCCGGCCCGACAATCACCGCAGGTAGCGGCGCGACTCCTACGGCGGCGGGCGCGGATTCCGGGAGCGCCGGCTCGGCCGGAGTGAGTTCGGCGGGCGGCGCTGCCGGCAGCAGCGGTGGCTACGCGGGAGGCGGCGAAGGTGCGAGCGGAGCAGAAGGCGGCTCGGCCACGAACGGCGGCGCGGGACCGTTGTCCGGCCTCTTCGATTCCGCGGATATCGGCGATACGGGAGCGCCGGGCGCGACCGCTTTCGAAGAGGGCGTCTACACCATCGCGGCGTCCGGCGCGGACATTCAGAACGATGCCGACAGCTTTCGCTTCTTGTACGCCGGCCTGACCGGCGACGGGCAAGTCGTGGCGCGCATCGAGGATCTCACGCCTGTCCACTCCTGGACGAAGGTCGGCGTGATGATCCGCGACAGCCTCGCGCCGGGCGCGAAGAATGCTTTCCTGCTGTTGCGGCCGTCCGAGGGCTCCGCCTTTCAGCACCGGCCGGGCACGAATGTCCCCACCCTGAGCACGTGGCAAGAGTCGCCCGTCGATCTCACACCAGAGCACGGCGTCCGCTACCTCAAGCCTCCGAAGTGGCTGAAGCTCACGCGCCAGGGGCACGAGTTTTCGGCCTACAGCTCCGACGACGGAAGGTGTTGGTGGCGGCGCTTCACGCAGTCGCTCGCTTTCGACGATGGCGAGGCCTACTTCGGCGTGGCGCTGACCGCTGCGAGCTACGGCCAGATCGCGAACGCCAGCGTCACGAATCTCCACGTCTCGAGCACGATCGAGCCTGACAACGTCCAGTGCGAGCGCGCGCGGGCCGACGGCGACCTATCGCCGCCAGCGGCGGAAGACTGGATCGTCCTGCCCGGGCGCTTCGGACGTCCGGGTTCGGACGACCCGGGTTGGGACTACACGGGCGAAAATCCGAACGGCACGCCGTCGGGCATGAAGTGCGAACCCTGGGCGGAAGACGAGCCGAATTCTTGGATCGTGCCGCGAACGGACGGCCCCGACCATCCGAATTGCCCCGATCCCAGCGTCAGCCCGGACTGGACACGGTTCGAATACGACTACGGTCCCAGCTGGGAGGTCGACACGGACGCGGGCATCGGTCCTCCGCCGGCGCAAGCTTCCGACGTGCTCGTCACCTTCGTGGAGGGGCGGGGCCTCTGGCTGCGCAGGAAGTTCTCGCTCGAATCGGAGCTTCAGAAGGACCACTTGATGCTGTGGGGCCGCTGGGCCGACGGCATCACGGTGTACGTCAACGGCGTGCTCGCGACCTGGAACGGCACCGGCACGGCGGAGTACAAGTACCTCGGTCTCAGCGACGAGGCACGTGCCGCGCTGGTCGTCGGTGAAAACGTGATCGCCGTCAGGGTCGAGTGGGACCGCTATCATTTCTGGGAGCAGGACGGCGTGATCGAGGGCGCCGCCTGGGATCGGTTCTTCGACCTCGGTCTCGCTGCCAATGACCGACTCTCCCACTTGCCGCTCGACCGGGCCGCCGAGCCCAATGCGGGCGTCGCCGCCTACGTCGACACCGTGAAGGAATTCTTGCAGGAGCAAGGCATCTCCGGCGCTACCTTCGCGATCAGCAAGAACGGCGTCGGCGTCGCGTCCGCCGGCCTCGGCTGGCACGACAAGAACCTCGACGTCCCGATGGCACGCGGGGCAAAGCTGCGCCTTGCGAGCAACGACGAGATCATCACCCAGGCAGCGATCGCGAAGCTCGTCAACGAGGGCAAGCTCACGCCTTCGACGCGGGTTTTCGAGCGGCTCGGCCTCGCGCCGATCCCTTTGCACTCGCCGGGCGCGAACGTCGACCTCATCACCGTCGAGCACCTCCGTACGCACACGAGCGGCATCGGCGCGACCGTGCATCATCAGACCATGCTCGACGAGCTGGCGTTCCAGTTCGGGATCGGTCCCGAAGAGTGGACCAGCGAGCACAACGCGCGCTGGCTCTACAGTCTCGACGCGGACGTGGGCAACTCGGCAGGATCCCCGCGCGACGCATACTTCCTCCTGCGCTATCTGGCCGAGCGCTTGGTCGAGCCCCGAACGCTGCAGGAGTACCTGGCCGGCGACATGGGCCTGAGCGGGATCGGCGTGAGCCACGAGCGGCTCGACGGGCGTGAGCCGAACGAGGGCTACGTCACGCGCGAGCCGACCTGGGATCGCTGGCTCGCGCTCGAGAACTACCTTGCGCTCAGCGCCTCGGCCGAAGCTTACGCGAGCTTCCTCGACGACTTCCCCTTGAGCTACACGCTCACGCCCGAGGGCCGCTACGAGCCGGTCGACGGCGGCGGCGTCATCGGGGCGATGCCGGGCACGTGGAGCGTAGCGATCGAGGACCCGTCGCGCGGCCTCGGCATCGTGATGATCGCGAACAGCCACGGCAACTTCGAGGAAGTCGTCGCGCGCATCGACCGGATCACGTACGAGGGCAGCCCGTGCCTGTTCGGCCACGAAGATCCGCGCGCTCTGCTCCAGAACCTCCATTTCATCGAGAACGTCGGGCAGCCCGAGCTCTACGTGAACCTCGAAAGCGGTCTCGCCGCGTCCCCGGCGCTCGCGGGCAATTGGAGCGCGCAGTGGCGGCTCGAGCCCGTCGGCGAAACCCGTTTTCGCTTGATGAACCGCTGGACCGAACAGCACCTCGTCATCGAGGACGGCCTGCTCGTGGTGGGCGAGCTCGAACCGAGCTCGCTCGGGGCGGAGTGGCAGCTCGTGCCCGTGGGTGACGCGTTTCAGATCCGGAATCATGGGGCGAACGAGCTCCTTTACGTCGAGGACGGCGTGCTCGCGTCGAGCGCGAGCGCAACGGGAGCGAGCGCAGAGTGGCGGTTCTGCAACTGAGGAATCCGTAACGGAAAAGGACGCGGACCCGCTCGCGCGAGCCCGCGTTCTTCGGCGCTCGTCGGCTCTCAGTTACAGAAGTCCCACAGCGCGCTGTTGTCGGAGGCCGTCGTGCTGGTCACGAGCGTGCCGTTCGTGACGCGCAGGTACCGGCTCGTGCCGCGGTTCTGGAGATAGAAGGAGCCGCCCACGTAGACGAGCATCCACTGTGTCGTCGTGAGGTTCGGGTCGGGGTTGCCCATGAGCAGCGAGCTACCCTGCATGTACAGGTATTGGTCGGTCCAGCGATTCCTGAAGCGATAGTGGTTGGGATCGATCTGTTCCAAAGTCCAGGCCGCGCTCCAATTTCCGGCGAGCGCCGGGGAAGCGGCGAGGCCGTTCTCCACGTTGATGTAGCGAGTCTGATTGGCGAGGTTTCTGAGGAAGTGGAACCTCTCGAGGCGCAGGCGGGGATCTTGAGGGCCGAACAGGCACGGGCTGCCCTCGTACGTGATCTTGTCCATCCGCGCGATCGCCTCGTCGAAGTGTCCGTGGTTGTTCGAGATCATCACCAGGCTGAAGGCGCGCGACGGATCCGACATGGCGATGCTCCAGGTGCCGGCCATGGCGCCGCCGCCGATGCCGCCGCCCCCGGGCTCGTAGCCGTTGCCGTCGGGCGTGAGCTGGTACCAGAGCGCGAAGTCGTTGAAGAAGCTCGCGTACCCGTCCGCCGAAGCGCCGAGCGCGAGGAAGTCCTCGAGCGCGAGCCAGCGGTCCCAGGTGGGCTGACGAGTGACGTAGCCCTCGTTCGGCTCGCGCCCCGACATGGCCTCGTGGCAGACCCGAATGCCGCTCAGGCCCATGTCCTCGGCCAGGTATTGATCCAGCGTCTTCGGGGCGACGAGGCGCTCGATCAGGTAGCGCAGGAGGAAGTAGCCGTTGCTCGAGTAACGCGAGGCGCCGCCCACGTCGGTCGCGTCCAGGCTGTAGAGCAAGCGCGCGAAGTGGTCGGGCGTCAGCTGCTCGGATTGGACGCCGAACTCCAGGGCAAGCTCGTCGTTCACCCATTGCTCGTGGGGCGGTTCGCCGATGCCGCTCGTGTGCTGGCGCAGGTGGTCGACGGTGATGAGGTCGACGTTCGCGCCCGGTGAGCGGCCCGGAACCGGATCGAGATCGAGCAGCGGAAATACCGGCGTCGAGGGCGCGATCACGCCCTCGTTGACGAGCTTCGCGATCGCGGCGTGGGTGATGACCTTGTCGTTGCTCGCCAGGCGGAGATTGGCGCCGCGCGGCATCGGGACGTCGAGGTTCTTGTTGTGCCAGCCGAGCCCCGCCGAAGCGACGAGCACGTCGTCCTTGCTGACCGCGAGCGTCGCGCCGGACATGCCCTGCTCCTGCATGAATTCCTTGAAGGTGTTCACGTAGGCGGCAAGGTCGGGGTTCGGCTCGAGCATGCGGTCCAGCGGCACGGCCGCGAGCCTGCCCTCGGTCGTGATCCCGAGATCCACGAAGCGGTCCCAGTGGTCGCCCTGGGTCACCTGGCCGAGCCCGTTCCAGAAGTACTCTTCCCACTCGAGTCGGACCGCGACCACGTTGTTGCTGCCGACGACGAGCGCGGCGCGCGCTTCGTCGCTCAAACCGATGTACTTGTACTCGTGGGTGTTGTCCGAGTTCGACGACGCGAGGACGCCGTTCACGTACACGGTCGCGCCGTCACCCCAGCGCCCCCAGAGCATGAGCTGGTTCTTCTGAGCCTGCGAGGACAGCGTGAACGTCTTGCGCAGCCAGATGCCGCGGCTGTTCACGCTCGTCGCCAGCGTATCGCTCGGGTGCCACGGCGCGAAGCCGATGCCCATGGGCTTGTTGAGCTGCCAGCTTGCGCCGGGGCCGTAGCCGACTTGCGTCCAGGCGGGGCTGGCCGTGCGGTTCGGGCAATTCGGGTGATCGGGGCCGTCGGTGCGGCGAGCGGGCGTCTCGTTCGGCACGTCCGCTTGATTCGGGTCGCACTTGACGACGGGGGACGCGCCGTTGGGATTGGTCGTCGTGTACGACCAGTTCGAGCCGCCGAAGCGGCCGGGCGCGGCGATCCAGCTCGCCGGTACCGGCAGATCGCCGTCGACCTGAGCGCGCGGGCACGCGGCGTTGTGCGGTTCGATCGTGTTTTGCACGGCGAAGTTCGAGACGTGAGCCGTGGCGAGGCTGCCGTGGCTCGTGGCCGTGAGCGCAACCCCGAAAAAGAGCTGGTTGTCGTCGAACGCGAGCGGTTGCGTCCAGCGCTGCCACCAGCATTGCCCGTCGTCCGAGCTGTACGCCGTCAGCACGTTGGCCTTGCGCGTGAGCTTCAGCCACTTGGGCGCTTTCAGGTAGCGAACGTTGATCTCCGACGTCCAGTCCGCCGGGTCGTCCTGCCAAGAGCTGAAGGTGCCGCCGCCCGTGGTGCCGCGATACTGGAACCCGGAGCCTGCCGACGGGCGGAGGAACAGGAACCCGTTCTTCGAGTTCGGCGCGAGGCTGTCGCGCACCATCAGACCGACCTTGGTCCAGGTGTTGGTTTCCGTGACGTCCTGGATCCGCGCCACGATCTGTCCGTCGCCGTCCAGGCTCTGGTAGAGGAAACGGAAACCATCGGCGGTGGACTCGATGTCCGCGCCGGAGCCCTGGATGGTGTAGACGCCGTTGCTCGAGCTCGTGCTGCCGGTCGCTCCGGTATTGCCGATGTCGGCCGAGGTGATCGCCCCGACGCTCGGCGCGACGCTGCCGTTGTCGAAGTGGTAGACGGCCGCGGGAGCGCTGATCCGGAAACGGAGCGTGAGGTCGTTGTAGCTCGCGGCGAGCTTGCTTTGCAGGTTGGCCGGCAGGTTGTACTCGATGCGAAAGAACGAATTGACGGGCCGTCCCACGACGGAAACCCCACCGATGTCCTGATCCCACACCTGCTGGGAGGGGATGCTGACGACCGCGCGAATTTCGCCCCAGCCTTGGCTGCGATCGATGCGCACGTCGAGTCCGAGCTTGCTGCCCACCGAGCCTACCGACGAGAGATTCGCGGCGCTGATCTCGTGCCAGGTGTTCGGTGTGGTGACCCTCAGCGACGCGCCGCCCTGGGTCTTGATCGAGGTCGAGGCCGCGAGCGTCGTGCCGCCCGGCGACCATCCGCTCGTGCTTTCGAACTGGAGCTGCTGAGCTCCCGAAAGCGCCTGTGAGAGGCTACCTGACTTTTCCTCGTCGCCTGCGCCGGACGAACAACCGGCGCAAACGCACACTGCTAGCACCCAAGCTGCGGATCGAGCTTTCATGGCCACTCCTTTGGCCGGAGCGCGGGCAGCGCTCACGGTCGGTTCTTGCGACCGGGCGAGGGACGCCCGGCCGGCATTCCCTGAGAGTGCCGATCGTCCGAGACTTTCACGACGGCGTGTCGATTTTTTGAAAACGGCCGAACCCTCGAGAGGTGGAACCTGGACGTACCCCGGCGTCGCGGGGGGGCGGCGTGTCTCGACTCGAACGCCGTGTCCTCCTTGCGGATGACACGCGGGCGCGCGAAAGGGGGGGCGACGCCTCGAGAGGCCTTGCCGACATCGACGACGCGTTTCTTCGAAGGCGAAGGATCGGAGTCAGCGTTGACTTTCCGAAGCGGGGGCGACTAAGTCCATGCTAGCCACATGCGCAATCAGACTTCACTTGTCATCTTGTCGCTGGCCCTCCTTGCAGGATGTTCCACGACCTCCACGATCATCCGCGTCAGCGAGGCCGATGTCGAGGGCGACATCGTGGGTGGCTCACCGCAGTCGATTTTCGTGGCCACCGACGCAGGGGACGAATACGAAATTCCGCGCGAAGACATTGCGGAGATCGACTATCCGGGCAACGTTCACACGGGGGTGGGCATCGGCGTACTGACGTACGGAGTGCTGAACATCGCGGTCGGCGTTCCGCAATGTACGGACCGCAACGGCAGCGATCAGGCCGCCTTCTGTGCCGGAGTCTTTCTTCCGGCCGCGATCGGACTCGGACTCATGGCGTGGGGCCTGGTCGTCAACGGAGAAGAGAAGAGTGGCGTCGCTGACAAGTCGCGTGTGTCGATGCTCGAGCAGCGACCGGGCCCGCGTGGCAGGTTCCCGAGCTGGACGCATGGCTCGCGCCGCGCGCCTGCCGCGGCACCCGCGCCCACCGTGCCGGGCGGCACGTCCCCTGGTTCCGCAGCCCCGGCAAGCGCCGCGCCCGCTGCGCCGCCGCCGCCACCGCCGCCCGCATCCGCAACTCCGCCCGCCCCAGCTGCCCCGCCCAGCTCCGACCAGGAAAGCGAGGACGGGCCTCGAGCAACGCCGCCGTCGAATTCATTCCCCGTCGAATAGTGAGCACCCGTGCGGCGGGGCAAGGTGAGCCCATAGCAGGGAAGGAGCAATCGCGGAGTAGGCGCAATTCGCCACGGCTGACGAAGTCTTCGCTGCGCATGATGCCGCGAATCTAAAGAATCACCATTGAC
>DASXWF010001136.1:0-2281 GCA_036503835.1 Polyangiaceae bacterium
CTCCTGGAACGGGTTCGGCCGGGGGGACCGCGCCGTCCTGCGCTGGCCAAGCCGGTAGCCGCCCGCAGACGCCTCGGCTGCTCCCCGGCGTGCCTCAGACGCGCGGAGCCTCGGCTAGAGCGAGAAGCTGGCGAGCGATCGCACCGAGCGGCAGAACGCGCGTCGCCGCGCCGAGCTCCGCAGCGGCTTTCGGCATGCCGTACACGACGCTCGTCGCCTGATCCTGCGCGATGGTGTGCCAGCCCGCTCGGCGCAGCCCGCTCATACCCTGCGCTCCGTCCTTGCCCATGCCGGTGAGCAGCACCGCGATCGAAGGCTCGGGCCAGTGCTTCACGAGGCTCGAGAACAGAACGTCGACGGAAGGCCTGTAGACGAGGGCTCGCGGCTCCGCCGTGTAGCCGAGCGATCCCCCCGCCTTCATCACGAGGTGATCGCGGGTGCCGGCGACGAGCACGGTCCCGGCCGCCGGCTCGTCGCCGTTGCGGGCCACGCGCACGCGCAAATTCGTGCCCTGCTCGAGCCACTCCGCCAAGCCTTCGCTGAATTCGCTGTCGACGTGCTGCACCACGACGAACGAGAGCGGCACGTCGCGCGGCACGCCCGAGAGGATCTCGAGCAGCGCCTGCGGGCCGCCGGTGGAAGCGCCGATCGCGACGAGCCTGGTGCCGCGCGCGGTCGCCTCCGCCCGCTCCGGCCCGCAGATTCCCGCGAGCTCCCCCGACGAATGGCCGAGCAGGCGCCGTACCGTCCGCAGCTTGCCGAGGAACGCGTCCGCGTCGATGTTGCCGTGCTGGTTCCAGCTCGGCAGCGGCGCGACGTCCAGCGCGCCGTGGCCCATGGCCTCGTAGACCTCCGAGAGGCTGGCGGGCGTCGCGTCGGCGAGCAGCACGATCGGAAAGGAGTGCTCGGCAACGAGCCGGCGGGTCAGGTTGGCTGCACTCGTGTCAGGCAGCGCGAGGCCGAGCAGCGCCACGTCCACACGCTCGCTGCGGAGCGAACGCAGCGCTTCCGCACCGTTGGTCGCGCACCACGCGACCGTGCAGCCGCTCACTCGAGAAAGCACGCTGCGCAACGCCGAAATCAGCGCCGGCCGGGCGTCGATGATCGCGAGTTTCATGCTTCCGGGCTCCCGATCAAGTCCTCGACGGCACGCACGAGTGTCTCGTCGTGAAAGCTGCTCTTCGTGAGGTAGTAGTTGGCGCCGGCGTCCAAGCCGCGCAGCCGATCCTCGGGCCGATCCTTGTAGGAGACGATGACGACGGGCAGCCGAGCGAACCGCTCCTCCTGCCGGATCGTGCGGACGAGATCGAGACCGTTCATCCGGGGCATGTCGATGTCGCTGATGACGAGGTCGTAGCTCGCGCCCCGCACCGAGTTCCACCCGTCTACGCCGTCGACCGCGACGTCGACCGCGTACCCGAGATTCACGAGCAGCTGGCGCTCGGCTTCGCGGACGGTGATCGAATCCTCGACGACCAGGATACGTTTTCGGGCCCGCGCACCCGCGGCGTCGGCGCGCGACTTGAGCGGATCGAGACGCCCGATTTGAGCGAGCTTTTCGATCGAGCGCAGCAGATCATCGACATCGAGAATCAGCGCCGTCCTGCCATCCATCAAGATGGCAGCGGCGGCGACGTCCTGCACCTTGCCCAGACGCGCGTCGAGCGGGCGCACGAACAGATCGTGCTCGCCCAGAAAGCGATCCACCGCGACGCCGTAGGAGCGGGAGCCGTCGCTCACGACCACCACGCACAGCTCGGCCGCCTCGGGAACCTCCGCGCTGAACCCCAACACCTGCTGGGCGTTCACGAGCGCCACGTTTTCGCCGTCCTCGACGAAGAACTCGGAGCTTCCGAGCGTCTCGATGCGAGCGACGGCGACGCGGAGCACGCGCCGGATTCTGAGCAGCGGAAACGCGTACGCCTCGCCCGCGACCTCCGCGACCACGGCGCGCATGACCGAGCGCGTAACCGGAAGCTCGAGGTGAAAGGTCGTGCCCACGCCGGCCCTGGACGTGACCTTGACCGTGCCGGACGCAGCTTCGACGGCGCTGCGCACGACGTCGAGCCCCACCCCGCGGCCCGAGATCTCGGTGACGCTGCTCGCCGTCGAAAAACCGGGCAAGAAGATGAACTCGAGGAGCTCCTGCTCGCCGAGCTCCCCTGCGATGTCCGGGCGCACGAGCGAGCGCTCGACCACCTTGCGCCGCAACTTCTCGAGGTCGATTCCGCGGCCGTCGTCCGCGACGGTGATCGCCAGCATGCCCGCGTGATGGCGCGCC
>DASXWF010001137.1:0-4689 GCA_036503835.1 Polyangiaceae bacterium
GCGGATGATCGTTGCGAAATCAGGGTTCGGACCGGCGTCGATGGTGGCGAGCGCGCGCTGAACTTCGGTTTCGCGAAAGCCCATGTTTCGTAGGCCTTGGGACGCCTTGACGAAGCTCTCGACTGCCTCCGGTGACGGCAGGCAACCGTAGAGAGTGCCGTCGGAGTGCCGGAAACACGGAGACGCAGCGCTGCCGTCGATGACGAGAGCGCCTTCGTGGAGAGCGCGATGATGGGCCGAGCACAACGTGATGAGATTTTCGGGATGATGGCCACCGTGCTCAGAGCGCGGCTTTCGATGATGCACGTCCACGAACGTCGCGTGCCGGCAACCCGGAACCCGGCAGCGACCTCCGTCGCGGCGCAGCACCTGGCGACGAACGGAAGGCGGCACCGACTGTTTGGCTCGGGTGGTTCGGACGGCGACGTCCACGCGGGCACCATTGTACCCACGAGTACCATCGTTCCCTCGTTTGCTGGAGTGAGCGCCGCCGCGTTCGCGCACGCTCGACGTCGCGTCCACGTGGGCGCTCGGAGCACCGGCAACCGTTCCGATGTGCTGGGCATCACACTCCGCCATCTCCACGACCTCGGAGCTCACCTCGACGAGCTCGCCTTGCCCTTCCTGCCAGCCCTTTCGGCACTGCTCGCAGACGGTCAGCGCCACCTGGTAGCTCGAGCGGCCCGCTTCGCGAGGCCCTCCCAGCGCCAGCCGCGCGAGAGCAAGAAGGGCCGCATCGTCCTCGAGTGGCTCACCGGCTTCTCTGCGAACCTTCGCCATCGCTTCTCGAAACGTCGCGAGCACTCCCCTGTCACCTCGAACCGCAGCACGTGCCGCTTGAGACCCGGGTCGGCGACATCGCCTGGAAGGCTTCCTGGGCGCTGTCCCGAGACGAGTCTTTCGACCTCGCGGGCGGTCTTGCCGCGCGCGACCTGGAGCCACTCTTGCTCGGTGCTCGGGATCGCAACACGAGTAAGCTCACGAGCGGTGGAGAAGGTGACGTTGCCTGTCCGAAGCGCCTCGGCCGTGGCTGGAAGCTCTTCGAGCACCTCGGCGACGCGGAGTTTCTCCTGCGTGAAGCGCGCTCCGTAGCCGAAGAGTCGCTCGACGTACTGCGCGAAGGAGCCGTAGCCCAGGCGCTGGTGCGCTCCGCTTCGGAACGCCGAAAGCAACCAACGACCTTCCTCGAAATCGAGGGAAGCTCGCTCCGCGGCGAGTTCGAGGAGCTTCTGATGCGCCTCTTTCCAGCTCGGATCGCCTGACGCGTCGCGCGCTGACTCTGCCCCGAAACAGTCAACCCATGCTTGCATGCCGGACCCTCCCTTCGAGTCGATGAGCCGACACCCACCATCTACCACGCCGATTTTCGCGCCCTCTGGGTGACACGCTCGCACGTTTTCGAAGCACGAGACACGACGCGAGTCGATCGCCGTCCCGAAACGCTCACACGAGCCCGGTCCGCGGTCGACGAGCGCGGCCCCACCGAGGTCCTCACTCGCGTGGCAGTCGGCGCTCAGAAAGTCGTCAAGAAGAATTTGCTCACCCGAGCCGCAAGGCGAGCAAACGCTCCACGTCAGTCTAAGAGCACGCTGCACGCTCACACCACCGTCCTCCCCGAGGATCCACTCTTCGCTCGTGCGCGAGGCCCTGACTACTCTTCACACGAAAGCCTAGGCGCCGCAGTCCCTCTGGCCGCGAAGCGCCCCCGCTCGGGCGGCGGGGCGATGGTCAACGCCGAGAACCGGCGCCGAACACCACGAGCGTGTAGCCCCGACGCCGAGCACCGCGCCGACTCTCACGCAACGGCCGAGTCCGACGCTGCCCGGCGCGGCGTGCCACGACTTCATCGATGCGTTGCGTTCATGCGCCGTCGATACTGCGCAATGCGCGTCATGAGCTCGCTAACTCGTTGTGTTCGCGCGTCGTTGCCGTTCAAGCGCGGCGCCCCATCACGCCAATTCTCGTCCGCGCCCCCGCGGCGGCGAAGCCGGCGCAAGGCGGGCGCCCCGCCCGCAGGCGCAGCCGAGGACGGGGCCGAACGTCGTGCCCCAAAGCGGGGGCAGCTCTTTCGATTCAGCTAGTTCGCGCGGCTGCAGCGCGGGCTGTCGACGACGACGGTGACGCCGCGGTTGCTCGGGACACGGCGGTTCCAGAGCAGCGTGACGGAGCGATGTCCCGTGAAGATGTCGATGTGCTGGCCCTTCACCTTCAGGCCGCGATCCTGGGCGATGAAGCAACCGTCGTGCGCGGCGCGGCCCTCGGGGTCGCGCGGCAAGCCGTCGAGCTCGGGGACGTAGAGCGCCGTGCCGAGCGGGATCACGTCGCTGTCGACCGCCACCGTGAGGAGCGGCGTGATCGCCTTGCCCGTGGCGCCGCGGCCCCACGGAAAATCGCGCGCCTCGAGCTCGTCGAAGCAGATTTTCTGACCGGTGCGGGGGCAGAGCTCGGCGCAGTCGCAGTCGCGCCGAGCGAAGCTCACCGTGGTTCCGCGCTTGAGCGTGCCGCTGCCCTGCACGCAGACCGCCTCGTAGAACTCGCGCGGGACGCTCGCGATCGTGCCGCAGCTCTTGCTCATGAGCGGAATCGCCGGACCTTCGAAGTCGGCTTCGCTCGGAAAGTCGTAGTACGTGTTGCGGAAGGTGCCGAGCGAGCGGCCTCCGGCGACGGCTCCGCCGGCGACGGCTCCGCCGGCGACGGTCCCGCCCTCCGTCACCGGCGCCGGTGGCTCGCCGGTGCCGAGCCGGGTGGCGGCCGGAGGTCGGGTTCGCGGCGGAGGCGCGGGGGCCGTCGTGGCGCTCGATTCCAGCAAGGGATCGTAGCCCGCGGTGAGCGGCTCGGACATCCAGGTCGAGCCCGCCGTGCTGCAGGCCACGAGGAACCCGGCGCCCGGGAGCGCGGCGCGCCACGCTGCGCGCTTCAACGCGTGCCTCGCTCGCGGGGGGCCGCCGCGAGGAAGGGATCGCAGACGCCTCCAGGGTCGTCGGTGACGAGCGATTGCAGGGAAAGGTTGTGAGTGAGCCAGCGCTCCCTGACCGCCGCCGGAACGCCGAACTCGTCCAGGGTTTCCCGCAGGATCTGGATTCTGCGCATGAACTGCCCGCCGCGGATGCGGTGCGGGCGGTGGGCGGCGTCGAGCGGGCGGCCCGTGTACGTGACGCCGGCCCCGAGGTGTTCGGCGGCGTGCTCGAACTCCTTTTGTTTGATGCGCGCCCGATCCGCGGCCGCGAAGAGGTAGCCGATCATCGTGTCGTCGAAGATGCGATCGACGAAGCGCTCGATGATGGCGCGAAGTGCCGGCTCACCGCCGAGCGCTGCGAAGTCCGTGGTGGCGGCGGGGGAGGGCATCGGCGACGAGAAGTATGCGCCATGCGGAGGGAGAGGGAAGGGGATCGGGCACGGGGCGTGCCCGCTACGCGGCCACGCCGTGGCACTTTTTGTATTTTTTGCCGCTGCCGCAGGGGCACGGATCGTTGCGGCCGACGCGCGGGTCGGTGCGCTTGACGGGCGGGCCCTTGATCTCGAGGCCGTCGACGAACACCCAGCGCTCGTTGTGCTTGCGGAAGAGCGCGCGCTCGCGGTGCTCGATCTTCACGCCCTTGACCTTGTAGCGCGCGCAAAACTCCACGACGCCGACGTCGTCTTCGGGCTGGCCCTTCTCCGTCGAGAGGATCTCGAGCCCGAGCCATTCCGACTGCTTCGACCACTGCTCGGTGTTCTTGCGGTCGACCTCGCCACGGCGATCGGGATCGTGGGAGTCGATGACGTAGTCCACGTCGCCCGTCGCGTACGCCGTGTAGCGCGCGCGCATCAGGGTTTCGGCCGTCGCCGGCTTGGCCTCGTGCTTGAGGTACGGGCCGCAGCAGGTCTCGAGAGAATCGCCTTTGCCGCAGGGGCAGGTCATGGGGGCGCCTTGGTAGATCGAGTCGCGGGCCGGCGCAAATCGCGCCCGCCGATCGCGCCGGGGAGCCCGGCAAAGTCGCGGAAGTTCCCTCAGTCGCCGAGGCGGGACAGGAGCTTCTCGTGGATGTTCCCGAACGCGCCGTTCGAGAGCAGCGCGACGGCGTCGCCGGCTCCGGCGTACTCGGCGAGCGCCCCCACGATGGCCTCGACGGAGTCGAAACGCTCCGCCTCCTTGCCGCGAGCGTGGAGCGCGCCGACGAGCTCGTCCAGATCGAGCGCTTCGCCCGGCGGCAGATTGCCGCGCCCGAGCGGTGCGAACAGGACGCGATCGGCGGCGTCGAAGCTCTCGGCGTACTCCGCCTGGTGCATGCGGCGGCAAGCGGTCGCGCTGCGCGCCTCGAACACCGCGAAGAGCCGGGTGTCGGGATGGCGCGTGCGCAGGGCTTTGAGCGTCTCCTTCACGGCCGTCGGATGATGCGCGAAGTCGTCGTACACGAAGACGCCGCGCGGCGTGCCGAGCAGGTCTTGCCTGCGCCGCACGCCTTGAAAGCTCGCGAGCGCCGGGCCGAGATCCGCGAGCCGCGCGCCGAAACCCTGGGCCACGGCGCCGATGGCGGCGACGGCGTTCTTCAAGTTGTGCGCGCCCGGCAGCGGCAGCGCGAGGCGGCCGCAGGCGACGCCGCCGGCGTACAGGTCGAAGGCCTGAGCGCGCGCGTCGCTGCCGGCCGGCGCGGCGAGCCAGTGCGGCGGGACGCCGTGGGTCGGCTCGCCCGCGAGCGCGTACCAGGC
>DASXWF010001138.1:0-11726 GCA_036503835.1 Polyangiaceae bacterium
GAGCGTGGCCTCGACGTCGAACGTCGCCGTTCCGATCGGGCCGCTCCCTCCCGCCCCGGCGCCGCCCGCACCGGTCCCCGCGCTCCCTGCGGGTCCCGCGCCCGCGCTGCCGGAGTCGCCGCTGCCCGCGGCACCACCCGCGGACTGGCCCGAGGAACCCGCCGTGCCGGCGGAGGAGCGCCCGGCCGCGCCCGCCGCGCTGCCCCCGGCGCCGGACGACGCGCCACCAGCGGAGCTTCCAGCCGAGGCGCCCGCAGCGCCGCCGCTCGGTGAGCCGCCACTCGAGCCGGCGCTTCCCGAGCTGCCGCCCTTGCCGCCCGCGGCCGTGCCCGCATTTCCCGAGCCACCGGCGGGCCCGGTCCCTGCCGACGGCTCTTCGGGTGTGTCGTTGGAGCCACAAGCGACGACGAGCGGAGCGAAGGCGGCGTACGAAACCGCAGCGACCGCCGCGAGCTTGAGTCGGTTCATGGGACTCCCCTTCCAACGTTTTTCTGACGACATGCAACGCGGTTAGTACCACCCGCGCGCTCGCGCAGGCCGCCGGACGTTCTCACGCAACAAATCCAGTGGGCGTAGAGCGGTCGCTGTTATGATGGGCAGATGCGCGCGGGACGTGAACGCTTCGCCTTGCTGTTGCTCTTCCTCGCGGCGGCGTGCGGCGAGGAAGAGGATCCAGCCGACGATTCGAGCGACGCGGGGACGAGCGCCACGCGTGGCGGGAATGCAGGCAACGGCGGTTCGTCGAGCGGGCGAGGCGGTACAGCTAACGCACGCAAGCAAGGCGGAGGCACGGGAGGCCGCGGCGGCTCGAGCGCGGGCACGACGAGCGCGGGCACGACGAGCGCCGGGACAGGCGGCGACGGCGGCGCGGGAGGTGCTGGCGCGAGCGCAGGTACGAGCGACCCGGGCATCGGGGGCGTCGGCGCGGGTGAGGGCGGCGAAGGCGGCGTACCGCAGAGCCCGGACTGCGAGGCCCTTCCGGAGCCCGAGAACGTCGTGGCCGAAGTCGTTCCAACGGACGCCGACCAGCTGCCCAGCATCGTGCGCGCCGCGCCCGAAGGTTCGACGATCTTGCTCGCGGACGGCACGTACCGCATGGCGGGCTCGGACGAGAGCTCGCGGCGCATTCAGATCGTCGCGCGCGGCGTCACGCTCCGCTCGCGCTCGGGCAATCGCGACGCCGTGATCATCGACGGCGAATACCAGACCGAGGAAATCATCACGGTCAGCGCGTCCGAGGTGACGATCGCCGACATCACGGTCCGGCGCGCCGTCTACCACCCCATCCACGTGCTCGGCGGCCCTGACGGGGACATCCGCGGCGTCCGCCTCCGCAATCTCAAGATCGTCGACGGCGGCGAGCAGTTCGTGAAGGTCAACACCAGCGGCGCGACGCCGAACACGTACGCGGACGACGGCATCCTCGAGTGCTCGCACTTCGAGCTCACCGACGAAGGCCGGCCCGAGGTCGTACCGGAACCCGGCGGTTGCTACACGGGCGGCATCGACGCGCACCAGGCGCGCGGCTGGATCGTGCGCAACAACCGCTTCGTCGGCATCCACTGCACGAACGGGTCGCTCGCCGAGCACGCGATCCACTTCTGGACTTCCTCGCGGGACACCCTGGTCGAGCGCAACACCATCGTCGACTGCGCGCGCGGCATCGGCTTCGGGCTCGGCGACGGCGGCGGCAACCCGCCCGATCGCACCTACGACGACGACCCCTACCCGAGCGCCGGCTACATCGGCCACTACGACGGGCTGATCCGCAACAACGTGATCGTGACCTCACCCGGCTTCGAATACTTCGACACCGGGATCGAGCTCGAGCAGGCGCGCGGCGCCCGCGTCTACCACAACACCGTGATCCACGGCTCCGCGGCGTTTGCCTCGATCTCGCACCGCTTCGAGAACAGCGTCGTGAGCCTCGAAAACAATCTGGTCCGGAGCATCCGGGCGCGCGACGGCTCGAGCGCGAGCGGCGACTCCAACCTCGAGAACGCGCCCGACGACCTGTTCAGCGATCTCGCGGGCCTCGATCTCCACCTCGCACCCGGCGCGGACGCGGCCATCGACCGCGGCATCGAGCTCGAGGACGCGGGCGACGACATCGACGGGACGCCGCACGACGAGGGTTCGCCGGATCTCGGCGCCGACGAGTTTCGCGAGCCGTAGGAGCCACGCCCGCCGCCGCTGACGCGGCCTAGCGCTTTCCGCGGTGGTGCATCACGAGCTCGCGCTCGCTCGGGCCGGGGGTCGTGCTGCCGCGCGGCGGGGACTTGCGGGAAACCCAGTAGAAGGAAAACTCGACGATGCGATCAGCGTCGGAGCGGCCGTCCTGCTCGTGCCACTCCGCGGTGACGTAGCGGACGAGCTCGGCGCGATAGCGCTCGTTGTCACGGAAGTGCAGCGTGAAAAGGTAGTCGATCGACTCGAGGGTGCCGGGAATGAGGCCCTTCTCGAGGCGATCGAAATCGGGCGGCTCGCCGGTGAACGGATCGATGTGCCGGCCGTCCGCCGTCACGCCGTCGATCACGCCGTAGCCGTCGTCGCGCGGCGCGTCGGGCGCGAACATGCTCCAGCGCTGGGTCATCCGCGGGTAGAGGACCGCGTCGGCCAGCCATTCCGGCTGGGGGAGCTTCCAGCGTACCGCCGGATTGGCGTTCGAGAGCTCGAGGGCCGCCGCGAGCATGACGAAGACGACGGCGCCTTCTCTGAGCTTTCTCCAGGGGAGCTTTCGCCGCGGCGGGCGCGCGGGGCCGTGGCGCCATACCCAGTCGGAACAGCGGCGCGCCAGGCGAGCCCGCGCGCGCACGAGCCGCTGCCGCAAGCGCAGGGGCACGCGGCCGGCGGCGCGGTCCACGGCTTCGCCGGGCAGCCGCGTGAGGACGAGCGCCATCATCGCGTAGGAAAACGGCCCCAGCGTCATGATGATGGCGATGCCGAGGTGCAGCGCGAACGAGCACGCGATGCCGGTGACGCGTGAGGCCGCGTTCGGATAGAGGATCAAGAGCGGGATCGCGTACTCGAGCACGAGGGTGGCGCGCGTCGCGAGCGGCGAAAACCAGGCGGGTTCGTGCTGCGCCAGCCAATACGCGAACGGCGTGTTCACGCGCGCTTGCCAGAGCACGAGATGCACCGCGTCGCCGTCCGCCCAGGTGCGTCCGGTCTTGTGGAGCGCGTTCAAGAAGTAGATCGCCACGATCTGCAGCGAGAGCGCGAGCACGGCCAGCGAGACGAAAGGCCGGCTCGCCTGCTTGCGGGCGCGCACGCGCAGCGCCACGCTCTTCAGCGCTGCATCCCGGCGGATCGCGTCGAGCGAGTAGCGGTCGCCGAGCGGCAGAAACACCGTCCAGACCGCGAACGCGATCATGGTCGCGACGCCGCCGTCCTCGACGGCCAGGTTCCGGGCGTTCAGGCTCGTGATCGAGAGCAGCACGAGGACCTGCGCGACGCGGGTGAAGAGTCCGAACGTGTAGAAGAGGTACAGGATCGCGATCGCGGCGAAGACGGTGCTCACCTCGGCGACCGTCGAGAACGGCATCAAGAACGAGATCTGCGGGTTCGCCTGCGGGCGAAACAGCAGGTAGTGGTTCGAGAGCACGCCCTCGTTCGTGTAGAGCAGGCGGAGCTCACGAGCGCGCCGGAAGAGGTCGTAGAAGAGAACCAGACCGTACGCGATGCGTGCCATACCGAGCACGCGAAGGTCCGCCGTCAGGTAGAGCGCGGTGAAGCTCGGCAGCGCTTTCTTCGCGGAGTTCCGGGGCTTGGCGTCGGACGGCAAATCGGGCCACGAAATAGGCCGCGAAGCGCGAGAAGGCAAACACCCGAGCGCGCGGAACGGCAACTCGGCCTACGGCAGCGCTGCGATTCCGCGCACGAGCTCCTCGATGCAGGCCAGCCGCTCGGGGCCCCAGCCGTTGTTGGGCGAGCTACCGGGGTCGAGCGGCATCTGGTTGCCGCAACCGGCGCCGGCCAACTTGGCAAGGATGAAACTCGCGTCGGGGTTGGCCGAGTCGATCAACTTCGCTCCCACGTAGGGCTGACACTCGGGAGGCGGTGACGTGCACTCCACGTACTCCAGACCGGGGTCGCAGTCGACGTCGGCGAGACTCGGCGGGACGTCCTTCAAACGTGCGATCAGGTCACGCCCCATGGAGTCGAGCGTGGTCGGCGTCCACAGCAGATCGCCGTACTGAAACAGCTTGCCGTGACAGGAGCTGATCGCGCAGTTTTTCTGCAGAGCCGTGGGCCAGTCGCACGTCACGCCGGGAATCACGGAGACCGTCCCGCCGCTGCCCGCACCTCCGGAAGTGACGCCACCCGTTCCTGCACCACCTGTTCCTGCACCGACCGTTCCTGCACCGCCCGTCGCCGTGCCGCCGGCACCGGTGGCGCGCCCGCTGACACCGGGCTGGTCGATGCCTTCCTCCCCACCCTCCCCGCTGTCACCGCCCCTGCCCCCGAGCCGCCGATCCACCGTGCACCCGGCAACCAGTGCCAGGGCGGTCCACGCTGCGACCGCCCGCGATTTTCTCCAAAGTTTCTGTGTTTTCATGAGTTTTTTGGAAGTCCTGAGCGCAGCCTTCGTTCAGCGGCGCTCCGTCCGCCCCAGCAGCCCGCGCACGCGCTCTGCATACCGGCTCCCCGGAGCGGCACGCAAGATCCCATCCGCCTCGCGCTCCGCGCCCGCGCGATCGCCGGCACTGAGCAATGCCTTCACGCGCAGAACCGCCGCTTCCCTGGCCAGAGCGCCCCCGGCAAAGCGCGCGCGATAGCGGTCGAGCGCCGCGAGGGCGGCCCTGCTTTCACCGGTATCCAGCGCGTGGCGGGCCTCGTCGAGCGCGGCGACTTCCTGCGCCAGCAACGACTCGCCGGGCGGCTCGCTCACCCTGGGCTTGGACAGTGCAGGCTGGGTGAGCAGCGCGTCCGAAGTCGGAAGCTCGGGCACCGGCGCAAGGAGCGGCGCTCGTGGGGGCCGCTCTCGCTCGGGACGGCTCGACGCAACGGGACGCGCCGGCGAAACCATCGGCGCGGGAGGACGTGCGAGCGCCTCATTCGGTGCCGGACGCGTGAGCGAATGCCCGGCAACGCTCGTGACGAGCCCGGCGACGAGGCCCACGCCCGCCCAGGTGGCAAGCCCGGAAACCGCAACGGCACCGGTGGACACGCCTGCCGCGCCCGTCGCGGCGGCGGCGGCACCCGTCGCGAGACCCACCGCGCTCGCGCTCGCGCTCGACGCCGCCGTGCCGGTGCTGCCTGCCAGCGCGACGCCGGCGCCACCCACGGCCACCGCGGTGCTCGAAGCGACCAGCGTCGCGCCCACGCCGAGCGCCAGCGCCACGCGGCTCCGCGCACCGTCGGGCGGCGCGTCCGAACCTGCCGAACCGAGCACCGCGAGCTCCCACTCGTCATGGCTGCTCGAGCGCAGCGGCAAGAGCTCGTTCATCGCGGCGCTCCTCGCTCGCAGGCTCGGCGCACGCGCGCGATCGCTGCTTGAAACTGCTCGCGCGCTCGGCGCAGCCGTGACGCGGCCGTCCCGAGTGGGATGCCGAGGACTTCCGCCACCTCGGGCCCGCTCAGCTCTTCGAGCTCGAACAAGACGAACGCAGTCCGGAGCTCCTCCGGCATCGAGTCGAGCACGCGCTCCAGCAGCTCTCTCGCGCGCTTGCGCTCGAGCAAGACATCGGGCCGCGCGCCGGACTCGAGACTCCGCTCGAAGGGCTCGAGCGGAGTTTCACGGCGCGTACCGCGAGCGCGCCGGAAGTTCGCCGCGATGCGCACCGCGACCGCGTACAGAAACTGGCGCTCCGCCGCAGGCTCGATGCGATCGAGCTTGCCCGAGGCCACCAAGAACACCTCCTGTGCGGCGTCCTCGGCGGCTTCCTCCGGAACCCCGAACCGCAGCAGCACCCGCCACACGAGATCGAACCAATCCCGGAGTAGGCGCGCCGTCCGCTCGGCCGCTAGCTCCCGCGGCAGCACACTCTGCTCGCCACTCTCGGTGGAAGGAACCCCGAAGCTCTCCGCACCGTCCAGGGCGGAAACGAGAGGAACGCGGGTCGGCGTCAGAACGGACACTCGGGACACCCCCCATGTCGGGCCATCACCAATTCGATCACTTTGTCAGAACCCGGACGCCGAGCACGGCAAATGCGCCGACACCCGACTGGTACGCCGGAATTTCAGGGTCGAAGTAGAAGTACGTTCTCACGAGCGGGACAGCGACGCCGGCATCCAGAGTCAATGCCAGCGAATCGAGGGGGCGGACCTCGGCGCGGCCGAAGAGAGCCGGCGCGAGCCATGGAGTCCGCGGCTGCTCTTCGTCCACGGTATTGAACCCGCTTGCGCCGAGCACCCCCATCTCGAAGGCCGCGCACCCCGCGAGACTCGCGACGCCCGCGGAAGGCCAACGAACCGGACACGCCCAGACCCGCGCCGCGAGCCAGGTGAAGTCCGCGTCACCGCCGGTCGTGTGCAACGTGCTGCTCTCCCCGTATTGGACCGTGAGCCCGAGGGCGAGCCCGAACGCTCGGTACCGACTGCGTTCGACGCTGGCCTCGAGCGCGAAGCCGAACATCGCGTCGGGTGCGGTACCGGTGTGCATGGCACCTCCGGCACCGGCACCGAAACGCCAGTGAAGCGGCTCGACGAGCGCCCGCCGTGGCTCCGTGCGCTTCTCCCCCACCCGGGGCGCTGCCGGACGCTCGGGAGGGGCGGGCGGAGCAGGCGGGTCCGGGGGGGCAGCTTCCGAGACCGCGGCGCTCGCTTCGGCGGCCTCAAAATCCGCGATGGACGAAGACCCTACCGGATCGGCGGCCGCGGGCGCCGCTTCAATGCCCTGCGCGTCCCCCAGCTGAGCCTCCGGATCGACGAGCACCACGGCGATCAGCGCGAGGGCGCGCACCACGTCGTCGCAGCCCTCGCCGGAAACCGCGCGCTCGGTCCCGCGACCGCTCGCTTCGCGAAAGAGGATCGTTCCTTGTACGGTACTCCCGGCTACCACGACCTGTACCGACAACGTTCCCTGCGCGCCCGCCTCGCCCGTACGCACCCGCTCGCTGCGCGCCTCGAGCTCGCGCACGAATGCGTCGCGCGACGGACAACTCGCCGGCGCGCGATACTCGAGCCCCACCACGGCTAGCTCCGCGGCGGCGGGACGTACGCTGAACGTGGCGAACGCCAGCGTCGCCCACGCGAGCAGCCGCCGCCACCAAGTCATCCCCAAAGTAGTGCCCGGCGCGCGACCACCTTGTCAACGGGCGGAAATCCTCACGGGCGCCCGGTCCGCAGCTCTTCCGCTTCCAGGCGCAGCCAATCCCGGAAGGCGGCGACCGCCGGCCGGCGCAGACTTTCTCGCGGTGCCGCCAGGTAGTAGGCAAGCCCGGTCGGCAACGAGCGCGCCTTCGGGAACGGCAGCAAGAGCCGCCCCGCCTTGAGCTCTTCCAGTGCGAGAGAGAAACGCGCGAGCCCGACCCCCTGTCCACGCAGCGCAGCCTCGATCAACATGCTCGAATCGCTGAGCTCGTTCCGGCGGACACGCGGCGGCCTGCGCACTCCGTTCGCCGCGAGCCAGCGGGACCACGCGTCGGGCGCGTCGTCCTGGAGGAGGACATGACGAGCGAGGTCGCGCGGGGTCTTCAACCGCTCCCGCGCGAGCAGCGCCGGAGCGCAAACCACGACCCACGCGTCGTCCGCGAGCTTCTCCGTGACGAGACCCGGATAGCGCCCGAAGCCGTAGCGGATCCCGAGATCGATGCCCTCGCCCGCGAGGTCGACCAGCCGATCGCTCGACGAGATGCGGACCTCCGTGTCGGCGTGTCGATCGAGAAACCGGCCGAGGCGGGGCACCAGCCAGCGCGAGCCGAACGAGGGCATGACGCTGATGGACACCTCTTGCGCGCGCGGCCGCGGGGCCTGGCGCAAGCGCCGATTGATCGCGTGGAGCCGAGAAAAGATCTCGCCGAGCTCGAGCGCCCAGGCCTTGCCGTCCTCGCTGAGCACCACGCGCCGCGGCAGGCGCCGGAAGAGCGTGACCGCGAGCTCCGTCTCGAGCGCTCGGATCTGGTGGCTGACCGCGGTCTGGCTGATGCAGAGCTCGCGGGCGGCCTCGGTGAAGCTCAGGTGACGCGCCGCCGCTTCGAAGACATGCAAGCCGTGGAGCGACGGCAAGCGCAGCGGGCGCGGCAGGCTCGAGCTTACCATGAGTTTTTCTCATGTATCATGGAAAGGATTCGTTTGGCAGCGCCTGCGAGGGCACGTAGGAATGAGCGCATGAAGCTCTATCGCTTTCGTTACAGCCCCTACGCGCGCAAAGTGCAGATGCTGCTCGACCTCGCCGGGCAAAAGTACGATCTGGTCGAGGTTCCGTACGGCGACCGCAACGAGCTCGCCCGCCTCACCGGCGGTTACATCTACGTTCCGGTGCTCGTCTCCGACGACGGCGGCGTGACCGTCGAGTCCCGCGACATCTGCGAGAAGATCCTGGCGGGCGACGCCGGCCAGAGCCTCGTGCCCGCGCCCTTCCAGGGTCCAATCTGGGCTTACCACGATTTCTGTGACGGCCCGCTGGAGGACCCGATGTTCCGCCTCGCCTCTCCCGCCATCCGCGACGCGTGGGAGAGCCCCGGTGACAGCGCGCTCTACGTGCTGATCAAGGAGCGCAAGTTCGGCGCCGGCTGCGTGACGGCCTGGGAGAAAGGTCGCGACGAGCTGATCGCCCGGAGCCGCCGTTTGCTCGCCCCGACGTTCGCGACGCTCGACGCCCAGGGTTTTCTGTTCGGCAAGGCTCCCACGCTGGCGGACGCCGCGCTCTACGGGCTCGGCGCGATGCTGGAGGAGGCGCGTCCCGACTTGTTGAAGGAGGTCTCGCCGAAGCTCGCCGCGTTCATGAGGCGCCTCGAGGAGGCACGCCCCGCCGGCAGCGGCGCGCGGCTGGTCTAAGCTGTTTCGCGATGCCGGAGCCGTTACGGAGCGAGGCCGAGCTCGTGGCGCGCGCGAGCCAGCTCGCGGGCGTGACGCTCGGAGAGCTCGCCCGCGGCTTCGGTCTCGAAGCGCCCGCCGATCTGCGCGGCAACAAGGGCTTCGTCGGCCAGCTCGTGGAGCGCGCGCTCGGAGCGGTGCGCGGGTCGCGCCCGGGCCCGGACTTTCACGAGCTCGGCGTGGAGCTGAAGACGCTGCCGGTCGATGCCCGCGGGCGCCCCGTCGAGTCCACGTTCGTGTGTACGATCCCGCTGCGAGACGTGGGAGACCTCGAGTGGGAAGAATCGCCGGTGCGCGCCAAGCTGCGGCGCGTGCTGTTCGTCCCCGTCGAGGGTGAGCGCGAGCGGCCCGTGGCGGCCCGGCGCGTCGGGGCCGCGCTGCTCTGGAGTCCGAGCGCCGAGGAGGAGTCGGATCTGCGCTTCGACTGGGAGGAGCTCGCGGGACGCATCGGGCGCGGCGAAGTCGAGTCGATCACCGGGCACCTCGGGCAGTGGCTGCAGGTGCGCCCCAAAGCCGCCGACTCGCAGGCGCGCCGCCGCGCGTTCGACGCGGACGGCGTCGCCTTCCCGATGAATCCGCGTGGATTTTACCTGCGCGCTCGCTTCACCGAGCGCATCATCCGCGAAAACTACGCGCTCGGCGGCTAGCGCGCGGCGCGCCGTTTGGAGCGCGCGGGCGCGGCCGGCCAGGGCAGATCGGCCGCGACCTCCTGCGGCAGGGGCTTGAGCCCGAGATGGAAATGGTCGCGGTGAGCGGCGTTGTCGTCCGGCCCGAGCTGCTCTTTGAAGAGGCCGAGCCGCCGGACGCGGCAGGCGACCAGGTTGAGCTCGGGCATGCCCTTCTTGCACGCGCTGCCCTGCCCGCGCGAAAAGCTCTGCTTCACCTCGAGCGTCCGAGTCCCGAAGGTGAACGAATGCAAGTCGATCGCCAGGCCGTAGGCATGCATGCTCAAGCGTCCGGGATGGCTCGTGCGATAGACGTACGCGCCCGAGTAGCGCGCCTTCGTGACACCGAGCGCGCGCAGCTCCTCCGTCACGCCGACCAGGGCGAGCGCGAGGCGGCAGTCCATGACGAGCGGTTTGCGCTCGTGCGAATAGAAGCTGACCCCGCCGATCGCGCCGCTGACCACGACCGGCGTCGCCACGCCGAGCACCGGCTCGCTGCGCGCGAAGGACACCCCACGCTCGCCGAGCTGCTCCAGACAGGCGTCACCGCCGGGCGGCCCCGCGGTCGAGGTGAGCGTGGTCTCCGCCGGCGTTGCTGCCGGTTTGGGCGCGACGGGCTCGGACTTGGCGAGCTCATCCGGTACGGCCGCGTCGCCCGCGGCCTTCGCAGGCTCGAGGGTCGGCGCCGGCGCGGCCATGCGTTCCCACGCTTCCAGCGGCAGCTCCGCCGTGCGCGCCGGGAGCGGCGCGACCGCGCAACCGGCCGCCGAGGCCGCAAAAACGGCGGGGAAAAGCGCGCTCAGGCCGAGAAACCGCGTCACTCCCGCGACTTTTCCACGTCCCCGGGCCCGCGGCCAAACTTACGAGCCGCTGGGACCTTCCCGGCCGTCGCCCGCGTCGTCGCTCCGGGTCACCTCCCGCACGACCATCGTGGCGTAACTCCCCGCGGGCAGCTCGAAGGCGAGCACGACGCGCTCCTCCGTGGCGCTCACCTCGCAGCGCTCGGGAAACACGAGCAGATCGCGGCGCGTCCCGGGCGCGTTGCGGGCGAGCTCGACGAGCGCGCGCTCGTCGAGACCGACCTCCGCGCAGAGCTCCCGTTCGAGGCGTTCGGCTTCGTCGGTCGCGGCGCGCATCTTCGGACCGGGTAGCGGCCCCGTGAGCACGATGTCGCGGGCGCGCAGGCGCTCGACTTCGGCCTCCGGTGACTCGACGACGAACATCGCGCCGGCGCCGCTCAAGCGCACCACCTCGCCGCGCAGCAGACGATCGAGCCCGAGCTCGACCCTTCGCGTCGCGTAACGATTGAACACCTCGGACTGCGCCGCGCTCGCGTAGAGTTTCGAGAGGAAGCGCTCGCGCCCGCGCGGCAGCCGCGCCGCGCCCGAAAGCCAATCGAGCGCCTCGCTCAGATTTCGTCCGCCTCGACCGAAGCGCTGCGCGCCGAATTGGTTGACGTGCCCGCGCTCGGCGAGCCGCTCGAGCACTTGGCGCGCGGCCGCCTCACCACCCGCTGCGGTCGCGACGAGCGCGATGCGGAAGCGATTGCCGCGCAGGTGCCCGGTCCGAAGCTTGTTCGTGTGGCGCGAGACCTCGACGAGCTCCAGGTCGGAAGGAAGCGCCCACGTGTCCGGCGCGGCTCCTTTGCCGGGCAAGGAGAGCCACTGCGTCGTGACGCCGTGCTTGTCCTTCATGCCGGCGTAGCCGATGTCTCGCTCGGGCACGTTCGCCGCCCGCGCGAGCGCCAGGACCGCGTCGCGCGTGGTGACGCCCCGCTTTCGCACGCGGACGTACCAGTGATCCCCCGTGCCCGACGGCGCGTAAGCGGGGATTTCGTCCACGACGAAGTCTTCGAGCGACGGCCCAATGCGCCCGCCCGCGGCGGGCAGATCGGCGCAGAAGAAGGGCGGAACATGCGGCTCGCGAGGGGGTGTGGCAGAGGTAGACACGGTGAAACGCCGGGACTTTTAGCCCGAGTCACGACTGATGTGACGCCCGATCACGACTCTCGAGGTATTTCCGGCCTCTTCCCGCGTATCATTCAGCCATGTTCCGGGGACCTCGCTTCCTCCTCCTCTT
>DASXWF010001139.1:0-4445 GCA_036503835.1 Polyangiaceae bacterium
CGGCCTGCGCACGGGCTACGCCCGCGGGCCCGGGCAGAGCTACTTCCCGATCGGCGCCACCCTCGGAGTCGATCTTTACAAGTCGCAAGCCCTGTTGCTCGCGGTCGAGACCCGGCTCTATGCCTTGGTCGGACGCGTGCAGGGGCCCGACTTCGGGCTCGAGCCGGGCGTCGGCTTCAACGTGGCGTACTGAGGGGCCGAGCACCGAAGCGACCTTCGGCACCGGAAGGTTTCTGACTTGCGAAGGGCGTGGATGGGCCTCGGGGAGAAGGCCTCGGAAAAAATCGACGGGACGATGTAGAGAGGTGCTCGGCGGCTCCGACTCAAGGGTGAAACCGCGGAGAGATGCCGCGACCCGAACCCTCCACCAGAGCGCAGGAGCTGTAAACAATGCCTGAAATTACGACGTTTCTGACCTACGACCACCAAGCCGAAGAAGCCGCCAAGAAGTACGTCGCCCTCTTCGACGGCAAGATTGTCGAGACGATGCGGGCAGGCGGTCCGGAAGCACCGGTCATGACGGTGACGTTCGAGATCCTAGGCAAGACCTTCATCGCGTTGAACGGCGGTCCGAGCTTCTCGTTCGCCCCGGGGATTTCTCTGTTCGTCGGCTGCGACACTCAGGAAGAGATCGATCGCTTTTGGTCGGCGCTCGCGGCCGACGGAGGCAAAGAAGTGCAGTGCGGCTGGGTGACCGACAAGTTCGGCGTGTCGTGGCAAATCGTGCCCAAGGTGCTCGGCCAGTACCTCGGCGGCAAGGACCGAGATGGTGCCAACCGCGCGCTGCAAGCGATGTTGAAGATGCAGAAGCTCGACATCGCCGCGCTGAAGCGGGTTTACGAAGGGAAGTAACGCGAGCGCCCGCGGGTAGGGTGTAAGGGCTCGCGTCGAGCGGCGTTCGTGCTTCGAGCCGGTCGCGACGCGAAGGGAGCCCCATGAAATCGCCGAGGATTGCAGCCTGTTGTCTGCTCGGAGCCGCTCTGCTCGTGGGTGGCTGCCGAGCCGGATCGAGCGATGCTTCCTCCGGGGGCGCGGCCCCCGCGCCCGCTTCCAAGACCGCCCCGGCTCCGAACGCCGGGGCGGCGAAGGCGGGGGATGCGGTGCCCGCTGAACGCAAGATCGCGCGCAAGGCGGCGCTCTCGCTGGAGGTCGGCTCCACGGGCGACGCGCAGGCCAAGGCGACGCGCATCGGCGAGGCGCAGGGCGGGTACGTCGTGAGCTCCGAGGATCGCACGTCCGAGCGGGGCGGACGCGGAGCCGGAAGCTTCGCAGCACTCGTGCTGCGCGTGCCGGCGGCGAGGTTCAGCGCCACGCTGTCGGAGCTCCGGCGGCTCGGGCAGGGGGCGGGCACCGAGCAGGTGAGCTCGGAGGACGTGACCGAGGAGTTCATCGATCTCGAAGCGCGCATCAAGAATCAGCGCGCCCTCGAGGAACGCTTCCTCGAGATCTTGAAGAGCGCGACGAAGGTGGACGAGGCGCTGCACGTCGAACGCGAGATCGCCGCGGTGCGAACCGAGATCGATCGCATGGAGGGCAGGCGGCGCTTCCTCGAGCGTGAAACGGCGTTTTCGACGATCACGCTTTCGTTCTTCGTGCCGGAGCCGCTCGTCCGCGCGTCGTTTTCGGAGTTCGGAACGGCGATCCGGCGCGCTTACGGCGACTCGCTGACCGTCGCGGCGGGCATCCTCACGGGAGGCATCCGGCTGCTGGGTGTGTTCGCGCCGGTCGTGCTGCTGCTCGGGCTCCCGGCGCTGCTCGTGCTTCGATTCGTGCTCAAGCGAAGTCGCAAGTCTGTACCCGTGGCATAACGGACACTTCCGGCGCTCGACTGCGCTCGGTGCGTGTGGAAGGATTGGCGCCGAGGCGGCATGAGCTTACGCGACGCCGAGCTGGAGCCGGCCGGAGGCCGTTCCGTGGCGGTCCTTGGCGGACTGCTCATGGTCGTCGCCTGCGGTGGCGAGCCGAATCCCACCGGTTACCCCGTCGGGAATGCGGGTCAGTCGGCGGCAGGCACCGCTCAGAGCGGCGGAATGCCGGCCGGTGGTCAGTCAGCCGGCGGTGGTTCTGGCGGGAGCGACGCTGGCCGAGGCGGTACAACGGCGAGCGGTGGCGCGACGGCGAGCGGCGGCGCGACGGCGAGCGGTGGCGCGACGGCGAGCGGTGGCGCGACAGCGAGCGGTGGCGGCGGTAGTGACGGAGTGACCGCGGGCAACGCCGGCACGTCCGGAGCGATGTCGCTCGGTGGGGCCGGTGCGGGCGGAGCGCCGTCGAACGCTGGAGCCGGTCCGGAACCGCTGAGCTTCGCGGTCGACATCTGGCCGATGTTCGACACGCTGCGCGATCCGATCTTCGAGTACTACGACGGCAGCACCTACGAGAGTTGCACCACGACGGGCGTGTGCCACGGCGGTCAGGCTCCCGGCGCCGGCCTCCGCATGCCCGACGCGGAGACGGCCTACACCCAGCTGCTCGGCGTCGCGTCACGCTCGGATGTGTGTGACGGAACCGTTCGCGTCGTGGCGGGCGAGCCGGAGTCGAGCTGCCTCATCCGCTTCTACGAGATTCGCCTGCGCGACGAGCTCGCCTGGACCGGCGACGCCGAGATCGATCGAGTCCGCCAGTGGATCGCGGAGGGCGCGCTCCCCTGACGTTCCTCACGAGTCGCCCGGCGAGGCGGACGCGAGCCATTTCGCTCCGCGCTCCGCGCGCTCCTTGACGGTGCGCCGGTCGAGCCCGAGCCGGCGGCCCGTCTCCACGTAATTGCCGGTCTCGCGGTAGACGAGCGCGGCGTAGCGATCGAGGAGCGCTTCGGCGGTGAGCCGCGAGTCGAGGAGCGGTGCGTCGAGCCGGGCGAGCGGCGCCGCGCGGAGCGCCGGCCGATAGCGGCGCCGCACGAGCACGTTGCGCACGCACTGCTCCAGCTCGCGTACGTTCCCCGGCCAGGCGTAACCGCGCCCGAGGTTCGCTTCTACCCAGCCGAGCACGTCGCGCGCGAGCGCCGGGCCGCACTCCACGCCGGCGATGCGCTCGCTCAAAGCGCCGACGAGCAGAGCGAGCTCGCCCGGGTCCGCTTCCAGGCGTTCGCGCAGGGTCGGCGTCTGAATGCGATCGGCGCAGAGGCGGTAGTAGAGATCCTCCCGGAACCACCCGGAGCTCAGGCCCTCGTCGAGGTTGCGCTGCGTCGCGGCCACGATCTTGCCCAGGAACAGCCGCGGCTTGGTCTCACCGATGCGGTGGAACTCACGCGTCTGCAGCACGCGCAGGAGCTTCACCTGGAGCTCCGGTTCGAGCTCCCCGATCTCGTCGAGGAACACGGTCCCGTCGGGCCCGCAGAGCTCGAGCCAGCCCTGGCGATCCTCGAGCGCGCCCGTGAAGGCTCCGCGCCGGTGTCCGAAGAGCTCGGACTCGATGACGCCGCGCGAGAGCGCCGACACGTTGAGCGCGTGATACTGGCTCGGAAACGCCTCGACGAAGCGCTGCTTGGCCTCGTCGAAGGCGAGGTAGCGGGAATAGCCGATCGCCTGGGCGACCAGATCCTTGCCGGTGCCCGAGGCGCCGACGATCAGCGTCGGGATGTCGGCCATGCGCTGGTGCACGCCGTCCCGATAGCGCCTGAAGTCGTGCGTGAACACCGAGTGCCAGGTCTCGGCGCGGAGCTCCGCGATCGGTCGCGACGTCCCGAGCAGGTAGCGAAAGACGTAGTGGAACGCCCGGCGGATCTGGAAGAAGAACGCGAGAGCCGCGGGCGCGGCGAGCCGGGAGGGAAACGCGAGGTTGCTCACGTGGAGGACGCGCTCGAAGTCTTCGCGAAAATCCTTGTAGAAGGACGCCTTCTTCGCGCGTATCGACTCGTCGGTCGCGAGCTCGAACAGGTAAAATTCGTAGCGCGCGAAGAGAGCGTACAGGCAGAGGTCCTCGTAGAGCGAGAGGTCGTCGCTCCTGAGCTCGGCGCGCTTCTGCTCCAGTCGTTGACGGATCTCGAGCGCGAGCCGCCAACTCAGATCGCGAAGCTGGATGACGTTGGGACGCTCGCGGTGAAAGCCCCGGCTTTCGAGGTGGGCGCCGTCGGGTGACCACACGCTGCCCGACTCCGTGAAGACGCCGCCGAGCGCGGCCCGCTCGCTCTCGATGCGTTCCGGTGAAAACGGGTTGTCATAGGCGATACGCGCGATCGCGGCGGCGAAGCGGCGTTCGTCCTCCCGAAAGAGCATGTTCCGCCAATGTACATCACTGTACGTTCAGCGCCATCGGTAACGGACAAGGCGATTGAGCAAATACAATGATTTCCGATAGTTGCTGTGATGCCTGGAAGCAGGCCCGCGCCTTGCTCTTTCGGTGCTCGGGGACGCTCGAGGGCGCCCCGAACGAAAGGACCAGCATGCGTTGGAAGCTCATGACGACCAGCTTCGTCGCGAAGATCGACGGACTGATCGCGCAGATCGAAA
>DASXWF010001140.1:0-2989 GCA_036503835.1 Polyangiaceae bacterium
CCGCCCGCCGTGAGCGTCATGCCCCACGGCACGACGATCTTGGATTTGAACGGCTCGAGCGGCTCGTGAATGGCACCGAACGTGAAGCTCGTCTCGCTGCCTTGCGGTTGCCAGCTGTTGGTGGAGTTGTAGTTGAGCGCCGGGCAGCCGTCGGGCGTGTAGAGCAGAATCAGACGCTTCGGGCGGAGCGACTCCTGCCCCGAGGCGTTGAGGATGGGCAGGAGCGGGCCACACGCCGCCCCGATGCCGAGCCCCTGGAGCAGGCGGCGGCGGGAAAATCCACGGAAAGGTTGGCGGTGCATGCGTTGCTCCTTCTTCATTCTGCCGTGCGTGCGTGACGGAAGGCGTCGCTTAGCGCGATTCGAACCATGAGCTCGCGCACGTTGCCTCCCGACGCTTCGAAGCCGTCACGGATTGCCTTGACCGAGCAGGAGTCGTCGACCGACTCCATGCGTCCGAGCGAGAAGCGGAACCACTGCAAACCGACGCAGGTTCTCACCTCGCGCGAGCCGGCGAGTTTGTTCGCGAGCTCGACGGCGCCGTCGAAGTCGCCCGCGAGATCGGGCGCGACTTCTTCCAGCGACCCGGTCGCGTCCACCGCGCTCAAACCGTCGTTCGTCCTCCACGCACCGATCGGATCGTAGTGCTCGAAACCGAGGCCGATCGGGTCCATCAGAACGTGGCAGCCTCCGCACGTCGGATCGGCTTCGTGCTGCGCGAAGCGCTCGCGAGTCGTGGTCGCCTCGGAAACGGGCGGCGGGTTCGTGTTGGCGCCTGGTGGCGGATCCTGGATCGGCTGGCAGAGCACGTTCTCGCGCACGAGAATGCCGCGATGCACCGGTGAGGTCTGATCGTTGTGCGCGTTGTCGGCGAGGAAGGCGGCCTGGGTGAGCAAGCCGGCTCGCTGCGTGGCGTCGAGCGAGATCGGTGTGCCGGGGACATAGCCCGCGGGCGGCGATACGCCGTAAACCTCGAACAGGTCGCCGCTCGGGAACGCGAGGTTCGACGTGAACAGCGTGCCGAGCAGGCCGTCACCGCGCCGCACCACGTAGTCGCTGAAGAGCGCGGTTTCCGCGAGCATCGCCGCTCCGAGCTCGGGGCCCCAGGCCGGGAAGAGCGCCGTGTCGCGCGCCTTCTGCGGCAGGTCGTCGAGGCCGAGCCACTGGCGGTGGAAGAGCCCGATGGTCTTTCCGGCCCGGTCGTCTGCGAGCAGGCGCTCGACCTCGGACGCGAGCACCGCCTCGGTTGCCAGCGTGCCGTTCGCCGCGAGCGCGAAAAGCTCCGAGTCGGGCAGTGAGTTCCAGAGGAAGTACGAGAGGCGAGACGCGAGCTCGTACGGCCCGAGGGGTACGGGCGCAGACGACGGCGTCCCGCCAAGGTCGGTGTGATAGAGGAATGACGGCGACTGAAGCATGCCTTCGAGCACCAGCCGGAAGCCGTCCGCCGCCGTCGAGTCCCGGCTACCGAGCGAATAGAGGGCGAGGTAGCGCTCGATTTCGGCGCTCTCGAGCGGGCGCCGGAACGCGCGCTCGCCGAACTCCGTCACGAACCGTGTGGCGCACGCGGTGCCGCCGCTTTCCAGATCGCACTGAGCGATCGCGCTCATCCGAGCACGAGCGGCGAGCGCAAGCTCGGTCGCGGCTTCCGCGTGCTGCTGCACGATGGTGTTGTCGACCGGCGAAATCGCGTTGCTGTTGAACGGGCCGATGCGCTCGTCGGGGTTCAGGCGGTCCGCCGGCGTGCCCGTCGCCTGAATCAGATCGGCCAGCGTGCTGTTGAACTGGTCGCGCGTGAGGCGGCGGAGCCGCGTGAGTCCGGCGCTGAGAGCGCCGTTCAACGAGGCGCAGTTGGCGTCGATGTCGTCCGGAGTGAGCGATCCCCCGCTGCCGGTGCCGCTCGAGCCGCCCGCTGCTCCGCTGCCGCCCGCCGCCGTGGCCGCGCCCGAACCGCCCGAGCCGCCCCCGTTCGTGGCCGCGCCGGCAGCGCTCGTTCCGCCCGTGGGTCCGGCGCCGCCGCCTTGGGCGGTTGCACCTGCGCCGCTGCCCGCGCCGGACGTAGCGGGCGCGACGGCCCGAATCTCGCCACTGCAACCGGCCCCGAACAGCGTACCGAGCAGCACGGCTGCGCTCCATCGGATTCGCTTGCCGGCGGCTGGCCGGCTCTCGTCGCTCGCCATCATTGGTTTCCTGCGTTCGGAGTTCCCGCAGCCCCGAATCAAGGTTCACGCTTGCGAAGAAAGGCGCACTGGCCGGCTGGTCGCGTTACGCGCCCCCGGGGCGCAGCGACGGCGGCGAATTCCGTAGCGGGAGGAATTGGACCGCGGGTGAGCCGAGCGGGAACTTCATGGGCTGCTAGGACGAAAAGATCCCGTGATCGCCCGATCGCACGAGCCCGAGCCACCGGCACGTCCCGAGGGGGTTGTCCTTCCCTTCGCCTTCTCCGGGGACGACACCGCGCTTCTCGCCGCGCTCGGCGACCAGCACCCGGGGGCCAAGGCGGCGTTTTTCCATCGTCACGCGGAGTACGTGGAGCGCGTTATCACGCGCGTCATCGGCTTCGACCGCGAGCTTTCCGACATCATTCAGGATGCTTTTCTGAACGCGCTCTCGTCGCTCCACACGCTGAAGGACGCCCGCGCCCTGAGGCCCTGGCTCGCCCAGATCGCGACCCGTACAGCGCGTAAGGTCTTGCGAACGCGTTCGCGGCGCCGCTGGCTTCGATTGTTCGCGGATCGCGAAGACGAGCGCAACGTGGAGCCCGCCGCGATGGGCGCGGATCTCGCGACGCTGCGCGCACTCGGCGCCGTGTACGGGGTACTGGAAGAGCTCCCCGCGGACGAGCACATTGCCTTCGCCTTGCGGTTCATCGAGGGGATGGAGATCGCAGAGGTGGCTGCCGCGTGCCGGGTCTCGCTGTCGACTGCGAAACGGCGCCTTCAGCGAGCCGAGCAACGCTTCCTCGACGAAGCCCGGCGAAGGCCCGAGCTCGA
>DASXWF010001141.1:0-2984 GCA_036503835.1 Polyangiaceae bacterium
CGAAAATAAACACGCCCGGCTTTCGCCGGGCGTGGTCGCAGGGTTCGTAAGCCGGGTTCTGTTGTCCGGCGAGTCGCCTCGCTCGGACCGGCGGTCATTCTTCTGGGACGCGCGTCGCCGCGCGCCTCGAGCAGCCTACCCAGGAGCTCGGGCGGGCAGCCCTCGAACGCTCCTCTACGTGGCCTTGCTCCGGATGGGGTTTACCGTGCCACGTCCGTTGCCGGACGCGCGGTGGGCTCTTACTCCACCGTTTCACCCTTACCCGAGATCTTTTGGATTTCAGGCGGTCTGCTTTTCTGTGGCACTTTCCTCGAGGTCGCCCTCACCGGGCGTTACCCGGCATCCTGCCCTGTGGAGCCCGGACTTTCCTCCCGGCACGCTCGCGCGCGCCGAGCGATCGCCTGAACCGCTGCGGCAAGGCGGAGGCTACCACCGCTCGCGTTGAATCGAACGCCAATTTTCCGCGGCGGCAGCCGTGAGGCCGCGCTCACGACCCCGCGTTCCCGCCGGCGACTTACGCCGCCGATTCGAGGTCGAGCCAGTTGCCCGAGCGGCGGGACAGCTCCTCGATCCGGACCTTGAGCTTGCGCTTGGTGCGAACTTCGAGCTGGCGGGCGCGCTCGCGCGACACGCCGAGACGGCGTCCGATTTCGGCGAGGCTGAGCTCGTCCTCGCGATCGGCCATCAAGCGCTGCTCGGCGATGTAACGCTCGCGCTCGTCCAGCTCGGCCATGGCGCGCTTCACGGCGTCGCGAACGCGGCCGTCGACCTCGCTCGACGCCATGGTCTGCTCCTGGTCGCGATCCTGCGACACGAGCAGGTCGGCGAGCGAGGTGTTCGAGCCTTCGAAGGGCTTCGAATCGAGCGAAACGTCGCGCGCGTCGAGCCGCCGCACCATCGCGGATACCGTGCTCTCCGGCAGGCCGAGCGCCTGCGCGAGCATGGCGTCCGCCTCGCCGCCTTCGCCGACGAGGTTCGCGATCTTCACGCGCTCGCGCCGCAGCCGGAAGAACATCTTCGAGCGCAGCGCGCCGGAACCGACGCCCACGAGGCTCCACGAGCGGATCACGTGGTTCAAGACGTAGGCCCGGATCCAGTACGCGGCGTACGTGACGAAGCGCGTGCCGCGCGACAGGTCGAACTTGCCGAGCGCGTGCACGAGGCCGAAATTGCCCTCGCTCACCAGCTCTTCGAGCGGGACGCCGTAGCGCCGGTAGCGGAGAGCGATGGCGACGACGTAGCGGAGATGCGCCGCCAAGATTTCTTCGCGCGCCGCCGTATCCTGAGTTTGGAGCCAGCGGCTCACGAGCTCGAGCTCGTGCTCCCGTGAGAGTGCCGGGATAGCCCGAACCTTCGACAGATAAGAACCGAGATCACCGTTCGCTGCGCTTGCCATGGCTGGCCTCTGAGCCGGGACGGAGGGTGCTCCGGCGTCTTCAGGGGGAGTTACGCAGTCGAGGTCGGAGAAGTTGCGCGGATGTGCGCTTTCTCGGCTCGAGGTCGATTTTGTCGCCGCGTCAAGGGGGTCGGCTGGCAGGCCGCCGCGGCAAAATTGCTCTAGGCTTTGAAGGACGACCCGCAACCGCAGGTCGAGGTCACGTTCGGGTTCTGGAACTTGAACCCGGAGCCGTGGGCGCTCTCGACGTAGTCGATTTCGGTCTGGTCGAGGTACTGAAAGCTCAACGGATCCACGAACAACGCCACGCCGTTCGACTCGAAACGCTCGTCGAGGTCGGTGGGCTTGTCCTCGAAATACAGGTCGTACTGGAATCCGGCACAGCCACCTCCAATGACCCGCAGGCGAAGCCCCTGCCCTTCGAGGCCCTCGGATTTAGAAATCTCTTTGACCTTGTCTGCAGCTAGCTGGGTGATGGTGATCATGATGTTCGGTGCGGTGGCCCGGCGAACGCCGGGGGCAGTTGCTTCGCGTCCCCGGTATTATACGCACGTGCCTCCCTTCTCGCCATACCCGAGCCTCACCCGGCTCTGTTTCGCAACGACACTCTCAGCGGCGGCGCTCTTGCCTCGAGGAGCTTTCGCGCAGGCGGCACCGCCGCCCGCGGTCGCCCCCGGAGCCCAGCCGCCTCCGCCGTCGGCGCCACTTCCAGCACCGCCACCGCCGAGTGGCCCACCGCCCGGGGCGGTGAGCCCGACGGCGCCCGCACCGGCGCCCGCTCCGCCACCGAGCGCAGCACCCGCCGCCCCCGGCGAGCCGATCCCTCCGACGCCGCTCGGCAAACCGCTCATCGACGTGAGCGTGCCCGATCCCGGTCCAGCGCCTGCCCGCACCTATCACGTGCACGACGGCTTCTACTTCCGCGCCAACGTCGGCGCGCTGTACGGCGCGACGGAGGTCTCGAGCGATCGCTCGACCCATCGTGACTACGAGGCGAACGGCTTCGGCATCGCGGTCGATCTGATGGCCGGCGGCTCACCCAGTCCCGGTGTCACGCTCGGCGGCGGGCTGAGCTTCTCGGGTTACGGCGGCGACGGTAGCTCGGGCCTCGGCATCGCCGGCGTGTTCGTCGACGGCTTTCCCGACGCGAGCGGGGGCTGGCACCTCGGCGGCCTGCTCGGTGTCGGGTACCTCACCGCGAACGACGACGCCGACAAGTTCCAGGGCGCGGGCTTCGGGCTTTCGGCCTGGGTCGGGCACGGCTTCTGGATCGCCGACGACTGGTCGTTCGGACCGCTCCTGCGCTTCAACGGTGTGATCGCGCGCGACGCCTCGGAAGAGGACGCACCGGATCCTTTCGTGCTCTCGGGGGCAGCCTTCGAAGGCGCGCTGATGTTCAGCGTGCTCTATCACTGAGACCGCGGATCAGGCCGGAACGGCAGGTCGCGGCGACGATGCCGGGACCGAGCGGCGTCGGCCGCAGCGGGTCGGGACAGGCGCTGCCGGGAACGCCGCTCGCGTCACCCTGCGCAGTGACGAGCACGAGCGGCGCGCCGGCGAACGCGGCCAGCACGGTGCCCGCCGGATC
>DASXWF010001142.1:0-5352 GCA_036503835.1 Polyangiaceae bacterium
GGTGGCGACCACCGCGAACGTGATGCTCTTCGAGCTGCCTCTCTCGGAGCTCGAGACCAAGCTGAACGCCGACGATCTCAAATCGAAGGACGCGACGACGCCCATCTACGTTCCCATCACCGCCGGGCAGACGTCGGCACAGCTCTTCTCGTTCTTGACGCCGGCGGACGAGACGCTCATGCCGGATCAGATCCTCCCTTACTTCAACGCCACCACGTATCCGCCGGAGTCGAACACGTACACGGTGATCCTCGCCGACGGCGAGCTCGCGGCGGGCGGCCAGGCGCGCATGATCCAGTCGTTCAAGCTCGATCCCGCCTCCACTAGTACGACGGTCGCCCTGTCGGACACCTCCACGACGCTGACCTACACGGCCGACCTCGAGTCGCTCCAACCGACGTTGATTCCCCTCGCGACCTCCGCGATCACGGTCAACTGGCGCGACGTGATGCTAACGGCGCTCGGCGGTGAGTTCTTGCCTCAGCAGATCACGGATGTGCGCATCGCGCACTACACGGAGACGCCGGCCGAGCTCGAAACGCAGTTTCTCGATCTCGAGTACATCGACGAGGCGACCTACGAGGTGAACATCGAGTCCGGCGTCAGCGTCTCGCTCGACCAGTTGAAGGACGCGAACGGCGTGGCGTTCCCCGGCATTACCGCGGACGGGACCTGGATCCTCGCGCTCATTTGCCGCAGCGGCCAGTGCCGCAACCCCGCGCCCTGGTACATCACGACCCTCAAGCCCTGCCAGTGACACGTGGCCTGCTCGCGAGCTCGCCTCGGGCGAGCTCGCGGTGCAGGGGCTCTTCGCCCGGCCTTCAGAAGTCGCAGCCGGTCGGTTGCGGCGCGTCGTCTTCGACGCCCGCGGCGAAATCAGGCGTAATGTCCGGCGCGTCCGCGAACCCCGCGCCGGGGCTGCCGCGCATGACGCGCCCGTTGTAACCGCTCAGATTGCTCATGTGGGCGCGAACGATCACGACGGTGTCCGCCGTGATCGCGATCGGGCCGCCGTCGCGCGTGAAGGTGTTGCCGGGAGCGTCCGCGTCGGACGTGCCGTTTTCGTCGGTGTGACTGTGCTCGAGGATGCGCCGGTAGAGGAGCGCGCCGTCTTCGCCGAGCACCTCCCACCAGTTCGCGAATTGCGTGCAATCGATGTCGGAGCTCTCGATCGAAACGTCGAAGCGATAGCTCGTTTCGCTGCCGCTCGATGCGACGGCGACCACGTTCGCGTACGGGCGATCGCCGGAGCCCGAGCTGCCGCCCGCGGGGGCGCCGCCATCCCCGGCGTTGCCGGCAAATCCTGCGGAATCCGGGCCTCCTGCGCCCGTGCCGCCTTGCCCGGCCGCGCCTGCCGTGGCTGCTCCACCCGTCCCCGCGGCGAGTGACTCCTGCTCGGTACCTCCGCTCGAGCACCCGAGCGCGGTGGCGCACGCGAGCCCGCAGAGGATGACGAGAGGGTGCCGCGTCATTTCGGTTCGAAGCCTAGCTCACTCGGCGTCCCGCGCTTCAGAATCCTTGACCCATAGGGCGAGCGGGGAAAAGCTCGCGCACCCTCGATGCTCCGCCGCTATGTCACCTGGGTCGTCGATCGACCCAAGGCCGTTATCATCGCCGTCGCGTTCGTGACCCTGGCGCTCGGGTTTTTCATCGGAAAAATCAAGCTCCTGCTCGACGTGGACGATCAGCTGCCCACCGGGCACCACCATGTCGTCGTCGGCAAGCGCATCGAGAAGCTGTTCGGTGGAAAATACACGACCATCGTCGGCGTCTACCCGGAGTCGGGCACGGTCTACACGCCGAAGATCCTCGGCAAGGTGAAGCGCATCACCGACGCCCTCGAAAAGGTGCCGGGCGTGAAACCGGGCAGCGTGCTCTCGCTCACCTCGCCGCGCGTGAAGGACGTGAAGAGCACCGACGACGCGCTCGAGGTCTCACCGCTGGTCGGCGACAAGCTCCCGGAGACTCCCGAGGAGATCACCGAGTTCCGCAAGCGCGTCGACCGCAACAAGGTCGTCACGAGCCTGCTCGTGAGCGACGACGGCAAGGCGACGGGCATCATCGTCGATTTCGACGACTTCGAAAAAGCCGGCGCCGCCAAGGGACTGTTCCCGCTCCTGGACGGCATCCTCGAAAAGGAGCGCGAGGCCGGCGTCGAGATCCGGACGGCCGGAGCGCCGTCGATCTTGTATTGGCTGCTGCAGTACACGCGCCGAGTCGCGGCGCTGTTCGTGCTCGCGCTCGCCATGATCGGCTACCTCCACTACCGCGCGTTCCGCACGCTCCAGGGCATGATCGTGCCGCTCGTGACGGCGCTGATGGGCGTGGTCTGGGCGCTCGGGATGATGGGGCTGATCCGCGCGCCGATGGACCCCTGGAACATCATGACGCCGATCCTCCTGCTCGCGATCGGCGCGGGGCACTCGGTCCAGATCCTGAAGCGGTACTACGAGGAGTACAACCGCGCTCGGCGCGAGCAGCCCGGTCTCACCGCGCAGGAGCACAACCGCATCGCCGTGATCGAAGCGACCACCAAGGTCGGCGCGGTGATGCTCGCGGCGGGCTCGATCGCGTCGCTCAGCTTCGCGTCGCTCGCGGCGTTCGGGCTGCCGTCGATCAAGAATTTCGGCCTGTGTACGGCGTTCGGCATCGTCGCGGCGCTGGCCGTCGAGATGACGTTCATCCCGGCCGTGCGCATGCTGATGTCGCCGCCGAACGAGCGCCAGACGGAGCGCGAGCAACACCAGGAGTTGTTCGATCCGCTGCTCGAAAAACTCGCGAAGATGGTGCGCGAGAAGCGGGAGCGGCCGATCCTGTGGGTGTTCGTGGCGGTGATCGTCGTCTCCGCGATCGGCGTGTTCCGCCTGCAGGCGGGCAACAGCCTGGGCGCGCAGTTCTTCGAATCGAACGCGCCCGTGCGCGGCTTCCGGCTCGCTGATTCGCGCATGGCGGGCACGCGCGTGATCCAGGTCCTGGTCGAAGGCACCCAGCAGGACGTGATCAAGGACCCCAAGGTGCTGCGCGCGATGGACAAGCTGTCCGTCGTGATCGCTCGCCAGCCGCTGCCCGTGGGCAAGGTGGTCTCGATCGTCGACGTGCTCAAGCAGATGAGCCGCGTCATCAACAACGACGACAAGGCGGCCGACATCCCCGATTCGCCCGAGGCGGTCGCGCAGTTCCTGCTGCTCTACTCGATGTCGGGCGACGAAAACGATCTCGCGCGGCTCGTCGATCAGGACTTTCGCAACGCCGTCATCACCGCCTACATCCGCACCGACGACTTTCGGATGATGAAGGACATGACGGACTCGATCCAGGCGGAGGCCGACAAGCTCTTCGCGGGGCTGCCCGTCAAGGCCAGCGTGGGCGGCGGCGTCACGAACGCCATCGCGTTGAACGAGCGCATGGTCGAAGGCAAGACCATCAACCTGGTCCAGATCTCGCTGCTGGTCGTCGTGATCACCTCGATTCTACTGCGCTCCTTCGCCGGGGGACTGCTCGTGTTGCTCCCGCTCGCGACGTCGGCGCTCGTGAACCTCGGGTTGATGGGCTTTTCCGGAATCCTGCTCTCGATGGGCACCGCGGCGATCTCCGCGATGGCGGTGGGCATCGGCGCCGACTACGCGGTGTATTTCCTGTTCCGAGTGCGCGAGGAGTTCCAGCGCTCGGGCGATCTGCGCGAGGCGACGGCGGCGGCGCTCCTCACCTCGGGCAAGGCGATCGCGTACGTCGCGAGCGCCGTCGCGGGCGGTTATCTCTGTCTCGCGCTCTCCCTGTTCAAGGTGCACGTGCTGCTCGGCCTGCTGGTCGCGCTCACCATGGTCACGAGCAGCGCGGCGACCGTCGCCTTCCTCCCCGCCGTCGTCCTGCGCATCACCCCCAAATTCCTCCTCCGCAAAACCACCCCCGCATCGCCCGCTGCCGAGACAGCTCCCGTCGTCTGAAAGCCTCCTTGTGATCGGGTAGGTCTAGGCGGCTGCGACCGTTTTTTTTGCCGCCAAGGCCGCCAAGAGCGCCAAGAGCGCCAAGGGGAATTTTTTGTTTGGGGGATGAACGGTGACGTACGAACTGTAACCAACCCCCAATTCCCCTTGACGGCCTTGGCGCTCTTGGCGGCCTTGGCGGCTGAATGAAGCCCCTCCAGCACGATCGTGCTGACAAACCTTTGCAAGACATCCGTCAGCGAGAGGGGGTCGGGGGGCGCTGGGCGGCGCGGCGGACTTGGATGCCTTTGAGGACGATGCCGAAGACTTCGGCGAGCGTTTCGTAGAAGGTGCCGTCGTGGTTGCTCGCCGGGACGACGGCGATGCCGAGTTCCTCGGTGCCGTAGCGGAGCGGGAGGACGTAGAGCGAGCGCGACAGGAGCTTCTCGAACGCCTGCGGGACCAGCTCGGGCGCGGGGTAGCGCACGAGCTGCGGCTCGACCGTGTGGGCATCGAAGCCGAACGCGAGCTTCAGCGTGTCGCGCTGCTCGCGCGGATCGAACTCGGCCACCAGGCACTGCTCGACGTCGAGGTCGGAGAAACGCGCCGCGAGCGCCGTGGACAGCGCGGTCTGCGGGCCGAACATGCGGGTCTGCAGGGCGCGCGCCAGGCGGTGCAGGCGATCGTGCACGAGATCGTCGCGCGCGCTGCGCAGTCGGGCGACGAGCTCGTCGGCGAGCCGGCGGTTCTGGTCGAGCTCGCGCGCGCTGCCCGCCGAGAGCCGGCGCAGCACCGGGTCGAGCGCGTTCGCGAAGCTGCCCGTCTTGCCGTGGATTTCGGCGGAGAGCGCGCGCTCGATGGCGTCGCTCGGGCGCTGGCGCCGGAACGCGATCGATCCGGGCACGGTGAGCTCCTCGACTTCGGGACCGGTGTCGCCCGGGAGCGGCGCGTCCGTCGGTAGGCAGCCGCAGGAGCGGCGCAGCACGAGCTCGGTGCCGAGCGTGACCGCGCCCGCCACCTCGTGCCCCTCGAGCAGATCGAGCAGGCGATTCGCGCCTTCCCGGCCGAGGCGCTCGAGCGGCTGGCGCACCGTCGTGAGCGCCGGCTCGTGCATCCGCGCGAGCGCGATGTCGTCGAAGCCCGCGACCGCGATTTCGGCCGGAACGTCGATGCGCCGGCGCGAAAGCTCGTCGATCGCGCCGAACGCCATGTAGTCGTTGGAGGCGATGATGGCGTCGACTCCCGCCAGGGGAACCTGCCGTACGTCGAACAGCTCGTTCACCGCGCGCGCGCCGCTCTCGCGGGTGAAGTCGCCGCGGAACACCAGCCTGGGATCGAAGTCGATGCCGTGCTGCGCGAGCACGCGCTGGTACGCGACGAGCCGGCCTTCGGCCTCGGCGTTCGACTGAATGCCGGTGATGAAAGCGAT
>DASXWF010001143.1:0-5273 GCA_036503835.1 Polyangiaceae bacterium
CGGCGGACCCGGGGATCGCTGCGGCCGAAGCGCTCGAGCGCGCCGAGAAGCTCGCGCGGCTGAAGCTCGCGCTCGATCGCGTTCAACCGAAGCGCCGCGCGGTCGTGATCCTGCACGACCTCGAGGGGCTTTCGGTCGCCGAAATAGCCGACATCGTCGATGCCAATCCGCTCACGGTTCGTTCGCGCCTGCGCGACGGCCGGCGCCGGCTCGCCGAAGAGCTCGCCCGCGACCCGTACTTCGACGACGGCGCGAGCCCGCGGGAGGAGGCGTGATGGACGAGCTCGAGCGTTCCGCGTTGTCGGAACGAAGGCTGCGAGGCCTCTCGGAGCTCTGGCGGAGCCAGCACGCGAACGACATCGAAGTCGCGGCCGCACGGCGCCGCTTCGCGCTCGGCCCTCACCGCGCGGAGCTGCCGCTCGGTCTCCGGATGCTCGGCGCGGCGAGCGTGATCGTTTTGCTGGCTGGAGTCGCCACGGCGGGAGCCGGGATCAGTCGCTGGGTGGAAGGCCGCCGCGCCGCGGCCGTCGCACCCGCGGCGCCAGCGCGGGTCGAGGCCAAGCAGCGGCGACTGCAACCCTCCTCTCAGGCGTTGCAGCCTTCTCCGGATTTGCCGTCGCCTCCCGGCTCGGCCACCGCAACGTTCGCTCCACCGCCCGTCGTGGGAAACGCGAACCGCAAGCCGGCGAGCGTGCAACCAGCGAGCCCGCAACCCGAAGCCGCCGCCGTACGAGGCGCCTGGGCGCGGCTCGCCGCCGACCTGCGCGACGGTAAGCGCGAAGAGGCGCGCGCCGCCATCGAGGAGCTCGGCCGGAGCGCCGATCCCGCTACGCGGGACGCGGCGTTGCTCGTTCGGGCCCAGCTCGATCTCGCCGCCGGCCGGCGCGAGCAGGCTGCGACGACGCTCGCCGAGCTCGCGGAGCGCGGGGCGACCGAAGTGATCCGAAAGCGCGCGCGAACGCTGCTCGAACCTTGATGGTGGTGGGTTTCGAAAACACGATGCTTGGGAGGTCCGGTGATGTTCGACCAAAGAGTCAGTGTGGGATCCGTACGGCGGTGGGGCAGGATTGGCAGCACGCTTCTGCTGGTTTCGGGGTGTGGAGGAATGTCGATTCCGTTCGAAAGCGTCGCCGGCGCGGGCGGGAGCGACGAAGACGGCGGGAGCGCGGGCACGGGCGCGATGGGCGGCAACGGAGGAAAATCCGCACCGCAGAGCTCGGGAGCGGGCGGCGCTGGGAGCGGTTCGGGCGGCTCCAGTGGACTGAATGGGACGAGCGGTTCGGCGGCGGCGATCGATCCGGGCGGCTCCGGCGGATCCAACTCCTCCGCCGGCAATCCAGTCGACTGCGCGGATTCGGTCTCGGTCATCACTGCTGATCCGAGTCGAAACTACGGGTTCTCCGCGCAGCTGGAGCTTCCGCCCGTCTACGTGAAGCCCGGCAGCGAGCTCACCTTCGAGTGGGGCGGCGTCACGCGCGACTTGTTCGGCCAACCGCTGGATCCTCTGGACGTCGTGATCGCCAGCTACGACATGGTGCATCTCGCTCCGGACGAGTACGCCCGGATGCTGATCGAAGACGACCTCGCCGGTGAGACGCTCTCCGAACCGTACGTGACCGGTGCGCAGGAGTTCGCTCCGCGGCGCAGGACTTCCGCCACGCTCTTCGAGTTCGGAAGAGGGAGCGACGCGGGCATGCTCCGTTATTTCGATGCGAGCGAATACCCACCCGACGAATACACCTACGTCGTGACGATTTGGACCTGGGGCACGCTCTTTTCGAGCCGGGCCGTCCGCATGTACCAGAGCTTCAAGCTCGACCCCGACTCCGAAAACACGACCGTGACGCTCACGGAAACGTCCGCGCCGCTGGCGTACACGATCGAGCTGACCGACATCGAACCGGTTCCAGTCCGCGCCGGGTCGACCGCCATCGACGTGGACTGGAGCGAGCTGCTGGCGACACCCTGGGGAACGGAGTTCTATCCCGAGGCGATCGACGAGATCCGCGTGTCACGCTTCGACGAGACGCTCGACGAACTCGAAGCCAGATTCTTCGAGCTCGAGGGCCTCGCCAGAGAGACCTATCGGGTGGAGGTCGACAGCCTCACGAGCACGACCACCTCACTCGAGGAGGCCGTCACGGACGAGGACGAACCTTTCACGGGAATCACCGCGCAAGGCACCTGGCTGCTCGACCTCCGCTGCAACTACTCTTGCGTAAACCCCGTGCCGCGCTTCGTGGCGCACCTGACGGCTTGTTCCGACTCGGCCCCGAGGTAACGTCGGAAGCGGCGAGCCAGGCGTTGGCTGAAACCACGGACGCGAGGCTTAATGAAGAACCCTGGCCGGAGGATGGAGGCGGCTGCGTAAGCTTCCGGAAACACTGCCGACTCGGAGTCACGCTTCTGCTCGGGGGACTTCCGTGACTCTCGCAATGAAAGAACCTCCGGGGTCGAGATCGAGCGCGACCGCAGAGAGCGGATTTCGCGCGAACCTGACCGGAGCGAGCCTCTCCGATCTCGTGCAGCTCGAGTGTCTCGCTCGGGCGACACAAGTCGTGCGCGTCGTGTCCGGCGACGACGTCGGCTACCTCTACTTTCAATCCGGCGACATCGTGCACGCGATGAGCTCCGACGCGGTCGGCGAACCCGCCGCGCTCGAGATCCTCGGCTGGGAGCGCGGCTCGTTCGAGCCGTGCAACGCCGGCTGGCCGACGGCCGCGACCATCACGCGACCGTGGCAGGCACTGCTCATGCTCGCCGCCACCCAGCGCGACGAAGCGAGACGCCGCACCGTGGTCGACTTCCCGCGCGAGCGCACGAGCGCAGCGGCGACCTCGAGGCCTCCCGGAGCGAGCACCACGCAGCCTTCGGCGGCGATGCCGCGCTCGAGCACGCCGCAGCCCGCCCTAACGCCGCAGGCGCCAAGCGGCGGCGCCCAGGGGCTGCGCGGAATCGAGCGCGCCGTGCGACTCGAGCCGAGCGGGAAGGTGCTGTCGGCGCGCGGGGAGCCGGACGAGCTCGCCGCGATGACCGCCTACACGATGCGCATCGCCGCGCTGATCGGGGAGCGCCTCGGCATGGAGGACCTGCGCGCGGTGGAGTGCGTGGTCGGCTGCTCGCGCCGGCTGTTCTACGTGGAGAAGCACGGGAACTACGTCGGGCTCGAGGCGGCCGTGGACGCCGAGCTCGGACCGCTGCGCGACAAGCTCGGACTCTGAAGCCAAGGCGAAGCATGGCATCGAACGCGCTCAACGGGCTTCGGGACGTCGACGACGTGCAGGGCAGCTTCTTGCTGGGGCCCGAAGGCCAGCTCATCGCGCGCGACCTGCCGGCCGTGTTCGACGCCGAGCTCTTCGCCGACGTCGGACCGCGGATCGCACGCCTCCGCGAAACCTTCGATCCGAGCGGCGCCGAAGCAACGACCCTGACGCTGCGCTTCTCGGATCACAAGCTCCACGTTCGGTCGCTCGGGAGCTCGCTGCTCTGCGTGCTCAGCGGAACGACCGTGAACGCACCGGCCTTGCGGATGGCGATGAACCTCGTCGCCCGGCGTGTCGGGGCGGGCGGCGGGCAGCACGAGGACGAGGTGACGACCCTCGTGCCCGTCAACGCAACGCAGCGCTCACCGGCGCCGCAATCCGTGCCGCCCGCCGCGCCACGTCCGAGCAGCCCGCCTGCGGCGGGCGCTGCACGCAAGGACGTCCTCTACCGCGGCCGCAGGCCGGGCTGAGCACGGCAAGTCGGCGGACGACTCCGGATAGGGCCGCGATCAGCCGCCCGTTGCCGCGATCACGCTAGGAAGGCCGCTCGTGCCCGTGCTGCGATTCGCGCAGAAGTTCACGGCGCTGTTGGTGGCGCCGGGCAAGATGGTTCCATTGGAGGCCGCGGTCGGCGTCACGCTGACGGTGCCCGAGCTCGCCGTGAACGTTCCTTCGAACGAGGAGTAGATGACGGCCGGACCGGTCGTGAAGACCACGGACCAGGTCGTCGTCGCCGTCGCTCCGACGTTGGTGGCGTTGACGGTGGCGCAGTAGCCGGTGCCCCAATCGGCGGTGACCGTGAGGCTCGCGGAGACCGGACCGACCGGTGTGGTGCAGGTTCCACCCGTGCAGACTTGCGACGCGCAGTCGCTCCCGGCCGTGCAGATCGCACCGGCAGCGCAACCCTTGCACCCGGACCCGCCGCAGTCGATGGCGGTTTCGTTGCCGTCGAGCACGCTGTCCGAGCAGGCGTCGGGAGCCGTGGGCGCGTCGGTCTTCGTGGCGCACGATACGAAGGCGTTGGAGCCGACGCCGCCGGTGCACTGGTCGTTCGGCCCTCCGCCTTCGAGGTAGTCGTTGCCGAGGCCGCCGCTCAGCACGTCGTAGCCGACTCCGCCGAAGAGCTTGTCGGCGCCGTCGTCTCCGAACAGCTGGTCTTGACCCTGTCCACCCAGCACCGAGTCGTTCCCGGCGTTGCCGTGGCACACGTCTTCCCCGAAGCTGCCGTCGACGAAGTCGTTGCCGTTCCCACCGTTCAGCGTGTCCTGACCGCTGCCGCCGTACAGGCGGTCGTCGCCCTCGCCGCCGTTGATGATGTCGTTGCCTTCGCCGCCGCTGATGACGTCGTTGCCGCCGCCGCCGTTGATCGTGTCCTGCGCGCCGAGGCCCAGGATGCAATCGGCGCCCGAGGTGCCGGTCATGTTGTCGTTGTTCGAGGTGCCGGTCATGACGTTCGAGCCGGTGGGGCAGCAGGAGCTGTCGTTCCCGAGCACCGCGGTCACGAGCTGCGTCGCGGTGGCCGTCGCGCCGCTACCGTTCGTAGCGGTCCAGGTGACGACGGTGTTCCCGAGCGGGAACTTCGCGGGCGCGTTGTTCGTGAACGTCAGGCTCGCGCTTCCGCAGCCGTCGGTGGCGGTCGGGGGCTGGAGCGTGACGCCCGTGCACTTGCTGATCGTCACGTCGCCCGGGACGAGCGTGAAGATCGGAGGTGACGCAACCACGCTCGTCGCCAGGGTGAAGGCGTCGTTCATGGGTACGGGATCCGAGGAGAGAGTCGTGAGTTTGCCCGTGACCGACAGCGTCGACCCCGGCGCCCACAGGCAGTCCACGCTCACGCCCAGCTGAAAGGTGACGCTCGCGCCCGCGGGCAGCCCCGCGACTTGCAGTAGCGCGGAAGTGCCGGTGGCGGCGCAGCTTCCCCCCGCCGACGTGCACGACGTGAACGTCGCGTGCGGAGGCAGATTGACGGTGACGCTGGGGGCGATGGCCGTATCGGGACCGTTCCCGACC
>DASXWF010001144.1:0-16997 GCA_036503835.1 Polyangiaceae bacterium
GCTCTTCGGCCAGGTGATCGTCGACCGCGCGGGCGTCGAGACCTTCCTCGAGGAGGCGACGGACATCGTGGACGTGCTCGCCCACGGCAGGTCGAGCGAGGCGGGCACGATCAAGCGCCTGATTCACACGTTGAAAGGCAACGCGGCGTGCTACGGGCTTTCGAGCATCGCCGCTCGCTGCCACGAGCTCGAGGACCTGATCGCCGAGTCGGGAAGTCCGCCCCCGGTCTCCGCGTACGTCGAGCTCGCGCTGCGCTGGCAACGGCTGGCTTCCGACATCGAGAAGCTCCTCGGCAAGCGGACGCAGGCCTTCGAGATCGATCGCGAGCAATACGCGGCCCTCGAGCGGGCGGTCCGGGCCGGTGAGTTCGGCGCGACCCTCTTGCGCCGGGTTCGCTGCTTACCCCTCGAGGCGACCGCCAAACGGCTCCAACACTTCGCAGAGCAAGCACAACGAATCGCCGCGCGGCTGGACAAGGAAGTAGCGGTCCGGATCGAGGATCACGGCGTACGCCTCGACCACGATCGCTGGTCCACGTTCTGGAGCGCCTTCATCCACGCCGTCAGGAACGCCCTCGACCACGGCGTCGAAAGCGCGGAGGAGCGCGTGCTCTCGGGGAAGACGGCGCAACCGACGCTGGCGCTTCGCACCTTCGAACAGGGCGAGTCCGTGATCGTCGAAATCGCCGACGACGGCCGCGGCATCGACTGGCACCGCGTGGCCGAGCGCGCTCGAAGCGCCGGGCTCGCCTCGACGACGGCCGGCGATCTCGAGCGCGCGCTGTTCGTCGACGGCATCTCCACCGCCTCGAGCGTCTCCGACGTTTCGGGCCGCGGGATCGGGATGGGCGCGCTGCTCGCCGCCACCGAAGTCCTCGGAGGCAAGCTCAGCATCGAAAGCCGGCTGCAACAGGGGACCACGGTGCGCTTCACCTTCCCCACTCGAACCACCGAAGCCGTCGAGTCCGTACGCTCCGTGCATGCCGTCGGCTCGAGCGGGGGCTGGGGATGAGCGCCGCCCTCCCGACCCACCGCCAACTGCTGGAGCTGATGACGAGTCACCTCGCCGTGACGACGTCCGAGATGTTCGCCGCTCTCGAGATCGAGGCCGTCCTCGTGCCGTCGCCAACCGCGCCCGCTGGAACGAGCGAGGGCGCTCGGGCGTTTGCCGCGACGATCGGTTACCTCGGGGAGGGCATTCGCGGCGCGCTGACGCTCGTTGCCGACGAGCCCACGGTGACCTCGTGGCTTCCGCGCTACTGCACTCAGAAAGCCGACGCGAGCGACGCCATCGGCGAATTCGCCAACATGGCGCTCGGCCGGCTGAAGACGCGCGTGCTGCGGGACGGCCTGTCGTTCGGGCTTTCGACGCCCAAGGTGGCCCCCGTCCACCTCGGACACGTGGTGGAGCGCGACGCCGCCTCCTGGCTCGCCTTCGCGGCAAAGGGCCGGCGGTTCTGGATGAAGCTCGACATCGAGCTCGAACCGGGCTTCGAACCGCAAGCTCCGCCGCTCGAAGCGCCCGTCGAAGCCGGAGAAGCGCTGCTTTTCTGAGCGCCGGGTTAGGCCGAGCGCGTCGCCTCGACCAGATGAAACTGCCCGGGCAGAAGCTGCCAGCTGAAGTAGCAGTGGGGCCGCTCGGGCGGAAAGAAGTCGGCCGTAAGATGGTCGAGGAGCTCGCGCCGCCCGCGGCGATCGATGGCCCGGGCGGGCCTGCCTTCGAGCACCGGGTAGAAGAGCTCGATGATCTCCGCGTCGTCGAGGCGCGCGTCGCTCACGTAGACCGCGGGCAGGTCCGGTTCCGGATCGCCGGAGACACGATCGTGAAAGCTCGCCCAGGAGCGTCCCCGGAGCGCGTGCTGCACGGCTTCGCGTACCGCCGTGAAGGCCGGCTCGTCGGCGTCCGCGGTGCCCAACAACACGCGAACCTGACCGACGATGTTCGAGAACAAAACGGCAGCAGGGCCCTCGCGTTCGAGCAACGCGCCGAAACGCGACGGGTCTTCGAGCAGCTGGTCGGTCGCTTCGAAGCGCAAGCGCGGGCGAGCGTCGAGCGGCGCGCGCGCCAGCCGCCGGCGGAACAAGAAGTGCGCGAGCGGGTCCGGCTCGAGGCAGAGCACCTCGTCGAAACGCTCGAAGAAGAAGGGCTGAATGCACCAGCCGGCGCTGGGACCGACCAGCACGAGCTTCTTCTCGGGCGGATCCCAGTCGTAGAGCCACTCGCCGAGGTGCCAGCGAAACGGCGCCCACAGACGCTCCGCGTAGCGAAAGCCGCGCGCGTGATAGCGAATGCCGCCGGCCGGATTCAGCCAGGCGCGGCTCACCGCGCCTCGGCACGCGGCCGTTCGAACGGTGCCCAGTTTCCGCCGAGCAGTCGTTCGTGCGGGAAGAAGCGCGCCTTGTAACGCATGCGCTCGCAGTCTCCGATGTAGAGGCCGAGGTAGAGGTGGCTGAGGCCCCAGCTCCTGCAGAGCTCCACCTGCTTCAGAATCGAGTAGGTGCCGAGGCCGAGCCGCTCGTAAGCCGGGTCGTAGAAGCAGTACACCGCCGAGAGGGCGTGCGCGCTGCGATCGGCGAGCGCGACGCCGACGAGCTCGTTGCGGACGCGGTAGCGGATCTCGAAGCTGTCGCAGCAGGTCATCACCAGGAACTGGCGGTACCCCGCGAGGTCGATCTCTCCGTCCCCCAGCCCGCGCAGGCGCTTGTGCCTGTTGTAGAGCTCGACGCGCGCCGGATCGAGCACGGGCGGACCGAGCTCCAGGCTGATCTCGCGGTCGCCTCGCGCGAGCACGCGGCGCTGCGCGCGGTTCGGCTCGAAGCGATTCACGTCGAGGCGAATCGGCTCGCAGGCGCTGCACGAGGGGCACGCCGTGCGGTAGAGGAACATGCCCTGCCGCCGGTCGCCCGCGGCGAGCCGCTCGTCGAGCTCCTCACCGGTGAGCCTGCGCGAGGGAACCCGCAGCGGCAGGACCGCGACCCGACCCGTCACGTAGGGGCAGTCGTGAGGCTCGTCGTAAACGACAATCTCGGGCGGGCTTCCCGGGATGATGCGCGGGGGAACGACGGGGCTGGCGCGCGTCATCGCGGGACCTCGAAGATGAACGGCTCGGGCAAGAGCGCGGCGATCGAGCTCGTCCGGGTTCCCCTCGGGCCCGCGACGATCACCTCGGCGTCGCGACCGAACTCGAACAAGACCTGCCGGCACAGGCCGCACGGCATCGCGAGCTCGGGTCCTTCCGCGTAGACGGCCACCCGGCGAATCGTGCGTTCTCCCGCTGCGATCATGGACGCGACGGCGGCGCGCTCGGCGCAGAGCGTCGCGCCGTAGGACGCGTTCTCGAAATTCGCCCCGGAAAACAGCGCGCCCGAGGCGCATTCCAGGGCCGCGCCCACGCGAAAACCCGAGTAGGGAGCGTAAGCGTGCTCGCGGACGCGGCGCGCGGCCTCCACGAGCCGATCGAAGGCGGCGACGTCAGGCAAGAGCGCCCTCCGCGGCGACGCGCTCGATCCACCGCGACATCAGCCGCGTCAGGCGATCGCGTGCCGCGTCGGCCGCGCTCTGGACCTCGGAATGATCGAGGAGGCGCTCGGAAAGCCCGGCCGCGAGGTTCGTGATCACGCTGAGCGCCCCGACCCGCACTCCGCGGTGACGGAGCGCGATGACCTCGAGCACGGTACTCATGCCGACTGCGTCCGCTCCGAGCACGCCGAGCATACGCACCTCGGCGGGTGTTTCATAACTCGGCCCGAGCACCCCCGCGTAGATCCCCGCCTCGAGCTCGATGCTCTCGTCCTTCGCTGCCTGGAGCGCGTGCTCGCTCAGGCTTTCGTCGTAGGGGCGGGTCATGTCCGGAAAACGCGGATACGGCGGCTCGTTCGCACCGATGAGGGGATTATGACCAGTTAGGTTTACGTGATCGCGAAGCAGGAGCAACGCGCCCGGGTAAAGTCCGCGCCGAATACCGCCTGCGGCATTCGTGAGCAGGACGACGCCGCAACCGAGCTCCGCCAGCACGCGAACGCCAAAGACGACGCGCGCGGGCGAATGGCCCTCGTAGAGGTGCACCCGCCCGGAGAGGCAGGCGACCGGAGCGCCCCGGACTCGCCCGAGCACGAGCTCGCCCCGGTGCCCGGAGACGTGCGGGGCTGGAAAGCCGGGGATCTCGCCGTACGGGATTCGCACGGCGTTTTCGAGCGTGTCGGCAAATCCGCCGAGACCGGAACCGAGCACCAGACCGAGGACGGGCGGCTCCGGAGCCCTCGCCCGGACGGTTTCGGCAGCTTGCGCGAGGGAGGGCACCTGACTATGGTTCCCGCCCCCTTCGCCCGGACCCCTACTGCCGGACGAGCTTCGAGATCCCTGCATGGCCAGCAAGTTCGCGCAGTTCCTCAAGGATAACAAGATCGACCCCCGCCGCCTGCTCGTCGCGTCCCAGCGCGCGGAGCGGCTCCAGCCGGAAGATCGCAAGATCAAGTTCGACAAACGCAAGGCGAAGGCGTCGCCCGGAAGCCCCGCGGCAGCCGACGGCGACAAGAAAGAGGCACCGAAGAAGCCCCGCTCGGGGCGGCCGGTGACCCCGCGCCTGTTGAACGCGGCCACGGAAGGGAAGCCCGTTACCGGGCCGGCCAAGACCCGCCTGCTGCGCGCCGTGAACCGGGTGCTCGAGCAGCGCAAGAAGGCCGTCGTCGACCTGCGCGCGGTGTTCTGAGCCCCCGAGGGGCCCGATCGAGGCCCAGGAGGCCCAATCCAGGCCTCTCGTGCGCCCGGCTCACGGTTGCGAACGAGACGGCTTCGGTTGCGTTTGAAACATCGTGAGGCGAGATGCATCAAAGTGGATGGTGACTTCCGTTCTCGCCGCCACCCGCATCTCGACGCCCCCTTTTCAGCCTGAGGCGTTCTTGCACCTCTTTGCGCTCCGTGAGGAGCGCGAGGGGGCCGACGCGGGTACTCTAGGGTTCGTGGGCGACTCGGACGAACTCGTCGCACGTTGCAAGGCCGGGGATCGTACCGCCTTCGCCCAGCTTTTTCGGGAGCAGCGCGCGAGTGTCACGCAGCTCGTCCAGCGCATGACGGGCGGCAGCCCGGACCTCGAAGATCTCGTGCAGGAAGTGTTCGTGCAGGTCCACAAGAGCCTCGGGAGCTTCCGCAGCCAGGCGCGACTCTCGACCTGGATCTATCGCATCGCTGTCAACGTCGTGCTGATGCACCGCCGCGCGCGGAAGAGCCGCCCGCTAGTGCTCGCGCCCCCGAGCGAACCGGCAGGCGCGGACACGGGACCTGCCCCCGACGAGCAACTCGCGCGCCGCCGGCGCATCGATGCGTTCTATCGCGTGCTCGATCGCGTCGGCGACAAGAAGCGCACGGTGTACGTGCTGCACGACCTCCAGGGTCTGAGCCCCGCAGAGATTTCGACGATCGTTTCGGCGCCCGTCCTCACGGTGCGCACGCGGCTCTTCTATGCGCGCCGTGAGGTGCTCGCGCAGCTCACCACGGAGCCGGCGCTCGCCGGCCTGATGGAAGGGATTCCGATTTCCGATCCAGCTCCCGCCGCGCCGGAGCCGCACAAGGAGCCGGCGTGAGCCCGAAGCAAGCCGAGCGCGCGCTCCGGCAGCTCGTCACCGAGGTCCGTTCCGAGCCCACGCCCGAGCTCGACTGGGCCGCCCTCGAGGCTCGCTTGCCTTCCGGCCCCGTCACGGAAACGCCGCGCAAGCTCCCGCGCGCCCGCATCCTGCTCGCGGCGGCCGGCATCGCGCTCGTCGCCGGCGCCTTGGGCCTTCGCGGCGGCGATACCCCGGCACCCGTCGCGCTCCCCGCCGACTCGAGGCTCCCGGGCGGACCGAGCAACGGCGATACGCTGGCGCTCGGAACCACGATCGTCACGCAGGCCGAGGCGCGCACCGTCGAGCACGCGGGGCACGCGAGGTGGAAGCTTCACCCGCACGGCAGCGCGAAGCTCGTGACCCGCGGCGATCGCGTGATCGTCCGGCTGGAGTCCGGCACGCTCGAAGCTCACATCGTGCCGAGCACGCGCCCCGAGACGTTCGCGGTCGAAGCAGCGGACGTGCGCGTCGCCGCGCACGGCACGGTGTTCCACGTCGCTCTCGAGGCGGGAGCGGTCGCGGTTTCCGTGGTCGAGGGCACGGTGCTCGTCGGACCGCGCGCGACGCCCGGTGTGGGCAAGCTCCTTTCGGGACCGTCCGCCGGCCGCTTCACGCTCGCCGGTAAGCCCGCCGAAGAGAAACCGGCAAGCCCGCCCAGCCGCACGGTCACGCGCGGCTTTCACCCCGGCAACGAGCCCGCGACCCCGGGCAGCGCGAGCCCGGCGGGCAGCGCCGAGCCGGCGACGCCACAGGCCGTCGAGCAAGCGCTGAGTCGTGTGGTCGAGCTCGCCTCGCGCTGCTTCAGCGAACGGACGAGCGCGAGCGACGGTGTCCGTGTCACGGCTCATACGGCGCTCACGTTCCAGGCCGCGCCTGACGGCGCCATCAGGTCGATCCATTTCGATCCGCCGCTCGCGCCCAACGTGCAGGCGTGCATCGACCAGGGCGCGCGCGCGATCGAAGCCGCGCGGAGCAGCGGCGGCCTGTCGGGCTCACGCGTGGTCGATCTCGAGCGCTGACGCGATCTCGGCCGGCCCCGGCCCTCGCGAGCTCAATCCTCGCGCCGGAGCACGACGGAGTGCACGTCGTCGAGCATCCAGCGCACGTTCCGGTCGTCGTCGAGGCGAAGCTTGAGCGTGTCGGTCTTCCCGTCGGGTCGTTGAACCGCGAGCCGCACGTCGTTGCCGTGAACCATCGCGACCTTGTAGGGGGCCGAGCGCGGCTCTTCGGCCGGGATCGCGACCGTGATCTTGGGCCCGGAGAACTCGAACGAGACGCCCTTCGCCCAACCGGTGGCCCGCGAGAGCTCACGCTGGTCGAAGTTCTCCACCGCCTCGCCGAACCAACGGCCCTCGAGCTGCCGCTGCACCGGGTGGCCGCAACCGCCGGCGGTGAGGGCAACCAGGGCCAAACCCAGGGAAGTAGGCGTGATTTTCGGTCGAGTTGGACTCACGAGCGAATGGTAAGATAGTCACCTACACAAGCACACATTTTTAGCGCTCCGCGTGGTTTCAGAGACAGCACCTTACACCGGTACTGTAGTCAAAGTACTCGGGCGGGTGCTCGCTGACGCGGGCTTCGCAGCCGTTCTCGGTGGCTCTCGCATAAAATCCCCCCAGAAACGCTCCCCCCGGATCGTCGACCCACTCGTCGAGGTTACCGACCATGTCGAAGACGGTTTCGGAGCCCCATTCACTCCGACAGCGTGGGGTGTCTCCGGTAAGCCGTAGCAGCGGACCGAGGGCCGTTTCCACCAGGTTGAGGCGGGGGTCGAGGTGATTTTTGGAGGCGTCGCCCCAGAGCACGGAGGCCGGATGAGCTTCGCGGAACACGTTGCAGGCGCCGGGCTCGTAGCGGTCGCCATAGGGGAACTTGCGCGGCCGTTCCCCGCGGCAGGCGGTGACCCACTCCGTGGGGCTGCACAGACGCTTGCCGGCGTTGAGGCAGGCCTCTCGAGCCAGAACGCCGCTCAGGTAACCGTTCGGCGTCACCCGTGCGCGAGAGACGGCCTTCACGCTGAAGGCTTCGGTGAGCTCCCAATCGGGCGGCCTGGGTAGCGCGACGGCCGCGCGCGGTCGGGTGCCCTCGAACGCTTCGAGCGCGAAGCGAACGTCGGCGCGGCGTGCTCCGAAGTAGGGCGAGACCGCGCGACCGAGCCGAGCATCGACGAGCGAGGCTTCGTAGCGGTCGATGCAGAACCTTCCCGCGATATCGACCATCTCGGCCGGGCAGCGCCCCGGTGACGCGGCTCCGAACTCCGCCGGAAATGGCCGCTCGCCCTGGAGCGCGACGTCGCCGCCGTCGGGCAGGTAGAGGAGCTCCGGAGCTTTCGCCGGCGGGGAAGGCGGCTGCGGCGCGATGGGAGCCGGGCGCGGGTCGTCTTCGGCCTTGCGGCAGCTCGGAAGGAAGACGAGAGGAAACAGAGCGAGCGCGACCGCTCGCTTCACTTGCCGCGGTAGACGATGAGCCCGTGGCTCAGATCGTACGGCGACACGGCGACGCGCACGCGATCGCCCGGTAGGACGCGGATGTGGTGGCGCCGCATGCGGCCCGAAAGCTGAGCGCGCACGATGGCGCCGCCCTGGTCGACCTTGATGTTGTACTGGCCGCCGCCGAGCGCGTCTTGGATGACGCCCTCCATCTCGAGCAGATCACCCTTGCTCATGCGCCGTGACTCGTTTTGTGAAAGAAGGGCACCATGGTTCCGCTCGTGCGGGCGCAAGCAAGCATATTCCCGGACTCGCGGCAAGCCGCGCGCCGGACCGTGCTCGCGCTTTTGTTGCTGACTGCGCCCGCGAGCCCGGCCCGCGCCTCGGATCGACCCCTGTGGCCGGTCGCCACGGCCTGGGCAGAAAGTGGCCGCGGAGCGATGCGGGGAGTCACCATCGGCCCGATCGAAAGCAGCCTGCACCCGAATCGAGGCTACGGAACGGAGGCCTACCGCCGCACGCTCCGCGAGGTTCGGCGACTCGGAGGCAGCTGGGTGAGCCTCACGCCCTTCGGCCGGACGCTCGACCTTCGCCCGACCGGCGTCTCGCTGACCTTCGAGGCGCCGTTCGAACAAAATCGAGTCGCGGTCGCGCGCGCGATCCGACAGGCACACGCCGAAGGACTGCGCGTGTTCCTGGTTCCCCACCTGTGGGTGGAGAGCGGAGGCTGGCGCGGCGAGATCGACCCCGGCGACGACGACGCCTGGCAGCGCTGGGCGGCGGGCTACCGGGAGTTCTTGCGCACCTGGGCGATCGTGGCGCGCGACGAGCGCGCCGACATGCTCGCCGTCGGGGTCGAGCTCCGGAGCTGGCTGACCACGGCGCGGGCGCAGAGCTTCGTCGACATCGTGCGCGAGATCAGGAGCCTCTACCCGGGCCTGCTCACCTACGCGGCGAATTGGGACGACGTCGAGGACACCGTCATTCTCGGCGAGCTCGACGTGATCGGCGTGAACGCGTTCTTTCCGCTCACGGATAAGTCCGGCGCCGGCGTGGAGGAGCTGCTCGCGGGCGGACGCGCCGTGGCCGCCCGCCTCGGAGCGCTCGCGGAACGCTGGGGCAAGCCGGTGGTGCTCACCGAGTACGGCTACACCACGCGCAAGGATCCGGCGCTTCGACCCTGGGAATGGCCCGACTCGATGACGAACGTCGTGATCGACGAGGGCGCCCAGGCCGACGCGTATTTCGGACTGCTCGCACCGTTGATCGACCAGCCCTGGCTGGCGGGCGCCTTCGTGTGGCGACTCTACGCCGATCCCGACGACGTCTCCCAGGAGGCGGAGTGGGGCTTCTCCCCGCGCGGGAAGCTCGCGGAGCTCGTGCTGCGCGACGCCTACGCAGCACGCTGGGCGAGCGACGGGCCCTGGCCGCTCGGCGGCGCGCTGAGCTCGCGGGCGGCGGAGATCCCCGGAGTCTTCTGAGCGGCGAGGGGCGCGCGCTCAGTACAGGTCGTCGGACGCCGCGGGCGCGGGTGGGAGCGAGAGCGCGAGCTTCGGGACTGCGTTCGACCCGGCCTCGAGGTAGCTGTAGCGGGCGAAGTTGCCCACGACCCGCTCGACGTACTCGAGCGTCTCGCCGTAGGGGATGCGCGCCACGAAGACATCGAGCGGCAGCTGATTGGCGTTCGCCAGCCAGCGCTGCACGGCGACGGGGCCGGCGTTGTAGGCGGCTGCCGTGAGCGCCACGTTACCGCCGAACAGCGCGAACAGCTTCGACAGGTAGCGCCCGCCGAGGCGGAGATTCGTGTGCGGGTCGGTGAGGCGCTCGGGATCGAACGGCTCGTTGAACTCGCGCGCGACGCGCTCGGCCGTCGACGGCAAGAGCTGCATCAACCCGCGCGCGCCCGCCCCCGACTGCGCCTCCGGACGGAAGGCGCTCTCCTGGCGCATGACTCCGTAGAGGAGCGCCGACGGCAGATCGACGACCTTCGCGACCTCGCGCACGCCGCCCGCGTACGGAGTCGGGTACACGCAATCCCATTGCCAGCGGGTCGCTGGTTCCACCGCGACGCGCAGGATCGTGGCGGCGACGTGGTCCTGCGCGAGCTGGTAGCGGCGCGCGGCGACGCCGAGCGCCCCGTACGCGTTGCAGAGCGCTTCGCCGCGGCGGGGCCCGAAACGCGCGCCGAACGAGCTCTCGAGCGGAATCAGCGCGAGCTCGGCGTCACGAGCGAGACCGAGCGCGGAGAGCGCGCGCACGCCTTCGGGCAGCGACGCCTGCAAGGGCGCGGGCGCCGTGGACGCCACGACGGACGGGGCTGCGGGCAGGGGCGGCGGCGAATCGGCGGCGAGCGCGGATAGCCGCGAGAGGCTCGCGAGCGCCGGGAAGCCGAGCGGCTGCTCGTTCACGACTTGCCGAAAGAGCTGCTCGGCCCGCGCGCGCTCTCCCGCACCCGCGCGCGCGACACCCTCGAGATGCAGAAGACGCGCCTTGCGGCGCGCGTCGGGTTCCGTGCGAGCGAGCGAGGCGAACGACTGCGCGGCCTGAGCGTGGCGGCCGAGCGCCAGCCAGGTGACCGCACGCTCGTACAATGCTTCCGCCCGCGAACCGCCCTTGGCGCCGAGCCGAGACAGATACGCGTCGTAGGCCTGCGCGGCCTCCGCAAAGCGACCGCCGGCGTAGTGAATGCGCGCCGTGAGGTACCTCGCTTGTTCGGCGTAGCTCGAGCGCGGGAAGCGCGCGGCGAGATCGCGATAGCCGCGGATCGCCTGGTCGTCCTTCTGATCGCGCGACAGCGCGCGCGCCGCGTAAAAGAGGCTCTCGGCCGGGTCCGTGCCCGGACCGCGCGCCGCCCGAGCGAAGAGCTCGCTCGCCCGCGCGTAGTCGCGGCGCGCGTTGTAGAGCGCGAACGCCCGCGCTCGATCGATGCGCGCCGGAGCGACGGCGATCCCTCTCGCCTTCGTGAGGGCCGTGAGCTCGGCCTCCGTGCGTTCCACGGCGCCGGCACGGCCGAGCGCCAGCGCCCTCCCGAGTCGCTCTTCCTTGGTCAGGGCGCGCTCGGGAGCGAGTGTTTCGAGGCGCGCGGGGGCATCCGCCTGACCGAGCGGATCCTCGAGCGCGAGCCAGCGCAGGTCGGTCGCGGCCTGGACCCTGGCGCCGCTCTTCTCGGCAGCGCGCGCGCGGACCTCGCGCGCCATGATTTCGACCGATCGGCGCCGCTTGCCCTTGAGCTCGGCCACGACCTGTCCCGCGAGCGCGCTGGCCTTCGCGAGCTCCCCGGCGCGTTCGCGCGCCAGCGCCGCGCGGGCGAGCGATTCGACGTCCCCCCGAGCGGTGAAAAATTCCGCGGCCGCCGCGTACGGCCCGACGAGGAGCTGCGCGTCCGCCCGCAGGCGGGAGATCCGCGCCTCGAGGTCGGGCAGCTCGCGTTCGAGCCCGCTAGTGAGCGCAAGCACGCGCGCCGGATCCCCGAGCTCCGCCGCCGCACGGGCCCGCGCGAAACGCAGCTCGGGGCGTCGCTCGAGGTCCGGACGGGCGTCGAGCGCACGGGCCGCTTCCGACCAGCGCCCGAGACGAAACGCCTCGACCCAGGCTTCCGCGTCGAGCGCCGCCGGCTTCACGCCGCCGTCGAGCGCCGCGACCGCGGCCGCCGCAGGCGGCCTCCCGGCACTTCCGGAGGCTACCGGTCGAGCCTGTGCCGCGCTGCGCTCACATCCGCTCGCCGAAAGCGTGGTCGCAAGGTAGAGGGCGCACAGCCGCCGCACACCTCAATAAGTAGCACGCGCTCGGAACTGCGGCCTACTTCTGCGACACCTCCGGCGCTACCAACCGAAGCGATACTCGGCGCGCAGGAAACCGGCACCGTACAGGCCGTTGCCGCCGCCGAAGGCATAGTCGCCGGAGAGCGCGAGCCCGAGTCCGAAGCTCCGCGATACGGCGTAGTCCAAGCCCAGCAGCACGCCGCCCGTGAACTGGGCGCGAGCGAAGGGGCGCGCTTGCGGCGGAGCGGCCTCCAGCGCCGCGAGCTCGTCCGGCAGGTCTTCGTGACGACCGGGGACGACGCCGAGGAAGCCGGCGGTGAGGCCGCCGTACGGGATCCACTCGATCACGTCGAGCTTGTACGCGAGCGCGAGCTTGCCGCCGTAGAACGTTCCGTCCCACGTGGGACGTCGATCGTTCGGGTTCGTGGGAGCGGGAACGTAACCCGCGTTCGTCGACAAGAACGCTTCGAGCCGCACGTCGAAGACGTCGGAGATTCCGTACGCCCCGTAGAGATTCACGGCAGGACCGAACGAATGCTCCTTGGCGAACGCCGCACCCACACCGGCACCCATGTGCCACTGCTTTTCGAACGCCGCCGCCGGTGTCGCAAACAACGACAGCAGTGTCGCGGCGAGAGGCGCCGACCAGCCGAGGATGACGCGTCGGGCCAATCGAATTCGGATTAGATCATAATCGCCGTCCGCCCGCGCCACCTACCGGGAATGCAGCGCAAATTTCTGGGATTGTCGAGCGTCACGGCCGTACTCGTGGGGTTTCTCGCGCTAGCCGGCGGATGCAGCGGCGGTTCGGACTCGGCGGACGATAGCGCCGAGACCGGCGGAGGCGGAGGGCGCGGGGGTGGAATCACGATCGGCGATGCTGGACAGGACGGCAACTCGGGCGGCAGGAGCGCGACCGGCGGCACCTCGGGCAACGAGGCCGGCGAGACCGGCACAGGCGGCACGATCGGCGTGACCGGCGGCACGACGGGCACGACGGGCGGCACGGGCTTCAGCGGCTCGAGCGGTTCCACGAGCAGCCTGTGCGGCGATTCCTGCGTGTGCTCGAACGGCCTCGACGACGACGGCGACGGCTTGGTCGACGGCTTCGATCCGGAGTGCATCGGCCCCACCGACAACGACGAAGGCTCGTTCGCGACCGGTATCCCCGGCGACAATCGCGACCCGAAATGGCAGGACTGCTTCTTCGACGGCAATTCCGGCGCGGGCGACGACGGCTGTCGCTACGCCAGCGAGTGTCTGACCGGCGAGTACGACCAGGACCACGAGGACTGCACGGTGACGCAGCAGTGCCTCGACTACTGCATCGACCGCACACCGAGCGGCTGCGATTGCTTCGGGTGCTGTACGGTCGGCCTCACGAACGGCGAAAGCGTCGATGTCCTCACCCTGACCAGCTGCTCTCTCGACAACATCGAGGACGAAGAGGCCTGCCCGCGCTGCGAGAAGAGCACGCAGTGCGAAAACGACTGCGGCGAGTGCGAGCTCTGCCTCGGCAAGACCGAAGCCGACCTGCCGGAAAGCTGCAGCCCCCCGCCGACCGGCGAAGGCGGTGCGCCGGGCACCGGCGAAGGTGGCGCGCCCGGTACGCCGCCGCCTCCCACGTACACCTGCGACGACGGCCTCCAGGTCTGCAGCGCCGAGGTGCCGTGCCCCGGCGATCAGTACTGCCGGCTCGGCTGCTGCACCGAGCTCTTCATTCGCTGAGCCGGAAAATCCGGGACGCCCGCGCCGCGCCGGAGCTCTGATAGGCTCCGGCGCCGGCGTCGATGAGAGCCTGGGTTGCCGTGCTCCTTTTGGTCCTCGGCCTAGTCGCGCCCCGTTCTGGTCGCGGCGAGCCACGGCTGCTGGTCGCCACGCTCACGCTCGAAAAGGGGCCCGGAGCCGAGCGCTGTGTCGAAGCTCCCGAGCTCGAGCGCGCGGTGGAGGCCCGACTCGGGCGGCGCGTGTTCGGCGTGCGAACGCCGGCCGACCTCGACGTCAGGCTCGCGCTCGAGCGACCGCGTGCCGGCGAGTGGCGCGGGGAGCTGCGGCTGCTCGATGACGCCGGCAACGAGCTCGGCCAGCGCGAGATCGTCACGAAAGCGAAAGACTGCTCGGCGCTCGACGCCTCCCTCGCGCTCGTCGTCGCGCTGCTCGTCGACGCTCCGCCGAACCTCCCGCCCGAGCGCACGAACGCGCCCGTCCCGAGCGCTCCGTCAGCCGAACCGGCCCCGCCCCCGCCGCCTCCGCCACCTCGCAAGAACACCGCGATCCAGCTGCCGCGCGACACGTACGCGCCCCGCGAGCCCTGGCGCTTCAACGCGGCGATCGCGGCAAGCGGCGCGGCCGGCATCGCTCCTCGCCCGCTGCTCGGCGTGGCCGCGGCCTTCGGCTTTCGGCCCCCACGCGGCCCCGAGTTTCGCCTCGCGGGAGAATTCTTTCCCGCCGTGAGTCTGGAGTTCCAGCCCGAGCGTGGCGCCGAGCTGACGCTGCTCCGGGTCGGGCTCGACGTCTGTCCGCTCGAGCACGAAGCCGGAGGCGTCCGCCTGAGCGGCTGCGCCGGACAGAAGGTCGGCTGGGCGCACGTCAGCGGATTCGGGTTCGACCGGAACGTGGAGTCCGACGAGCTCTATTACGCGCTCGACGCGGCCGGCTCGGCCTGGTGGTTCTTGACCTCGGCGCTCGCCCTGGAGCTCAGCGTCACGCTGGAAGTGCCGCTGGTTCGGAACGCGTACGTGACGGGAACCGATTCCACGGGCCGGGAGGAGCTGTATCGGGCCAGTCCGGTCGCGGGAAGCGCCCAAATCGGTGCCGGCATCGAATTTTGATGTCGATGGACCTTCCCCGGCCTTCATAATCCCCGCCGCCCTAGCCCACCGATCTCATGGATGAAGCGCGTGTTCCCCCGCTCGGCCCGGCCGCCCCGGAAGCGTCATGAGCGCCGATCGGCCAACTCTGCGGCAGGTTTTCGATGAACACGCGGCTTACGTGTGGCGCGCGCTCCGGCACCTCGGCGTTCCCGAATCGGAACTCGACGACTACTGCCAGGAGGTCTTCCTGGTGGTCCACCGCCAGCTCGCGACGTTCGAAGGGCGCTCCAAGATCCGCACGTGGATTTACGGGATCTGCCTGCGCGTCGCCTCGGATCGGCGGCGGCGCGCCCGCGTCCGCCTCGAACGGACCGAAGCGGAGCCGGCGCGGGACATGGCAGAGCCGGGCACGGCTCCGGATGAGCGCGTACAGGCCCGGAACACGTTGCTCGCGCTTCTCGACGGGCTCGACGAGGACAAGCGCACCGTGCTCGTCCTCTACGAAATCGAGGGTCTGCCGATGAACGAGATCGCCGAGGTCGTCGGCTGCCCGCTGCAGACCGCCTACTCGCGCCTACATGCGGCGCGCGCACGCTTGGTGACGCTCGCCGCCGAGCTCGAACGCGGAGGAAAGGCGTCGTGAGCGACCCGAAGGACCCGCCCCGCTTCGACGAGCCGGGCTCGGAAGCACCGCCCGAGCTTTCGCGTCTGTTCTCGAGCGCGAAGCAGGATCTTCCGAGCAGCGCGGATCTCGCGCGGCTCGAAGCGAAGCTCGGCCCGCTGCTCGCCGCGCCCGCCGGAGGCCCTTCGACCCCTTCCGGGTCGGCACTCGGCAAGGTCGCCGTCGGACTCGTCGCGGCAGGCGCGGCGGTCGGGGGGCTCTGGCTCGCGCTGCGACCGTCGACTCCGGAACCCGTGACCCCGGCGCCCAGTGAGACCGCGACCGTCGCCGCGCCGAGGAGCGCCGAACCGCCGCCCGTCGCGACGCCCGCGCCGGCTGAGACGAGCGCGACGCCGGCCGCTCCTTCCGCCCCCGCCGCCCCCGCCGCCCCGTCGGCATCCGCTCGCGCGGAAGCGGGCTGCGCCGTCAAGCGGCCGAGCGGCATTCCCGAGGATCAGCTGCTCGAGCAGGCGCGAAGCGCCTTGCGCTCGAACCCCGCGCAGGCCCTTTCGCTCGCGCGCCAGCACCAGCTAGACTTCCCGCATGGTGCGCTGGCTCAGGAGCGCGAGGTGATCGCCATCGAAGCCTTGCGGCGCCTCGGTCGAACCGAGGAAGCAGCGCGCCGGACGGAACGGTTCGAGCGCCTGTATCCGCAATCGCCTCATCAGCGCAAGCTCGACGCTCCCCAGCGCGGGCAATGAAACGTCACGCCCCAACGGCTTCGGCCGTCCTTCTGTTCTCGGCGTTTTGCGCCGCGGCGGTGGGCGGATGTGTGAGCGACGTTCCAATCGGAATGGATGTCGCGGGCTCGACTGCGAGCGGCGGCACCTCCGGAACCGCCGGCGATACTTCCGCCGGCACGTCCGGCGGCGGCACGTCCGGCGGCGGCACGTCCGGCGGCGCTGCGGGCTCGGGCGCGAGCGGCAGCGCTGGCGAGAGTGGTGAAGGCGGCACGCCGGGATGTCAGAAGGCGCTCTGTGCGGGTCGGGAGTACGACTGCGGCGACTGCGAGGACAACGACCTCGACGGCGTCATGGACGCCGGGGACCCGGACTGCCTTGGCCCCTGCGACAACACGGAAGACTCCTACTATCCGGACATTCCCGGCCAGAACGGGGGCGGGAACTGCCGTCAAGACTGCTACTTCGACCAGGGGATGGGCGCCAACGACCAGTGCTACTCGAGCTTCCGTTGCGATCCGTACTCGGTCGCTCCGGACTATCCGCCGAGCGGCGAAGATCAGTGCGCATACGACCCGGATGCGAACATCCCGGGCACCAACGCGAGCTGCGGCGATGTCGCCACGGCGCAAGCGGACATGTGCCTCGAGAGCTGCGGTCCGCTCGTGCCGAACGGCTGCGATTGCTTCGGCTGCTGCGAGCTCCCGGCGAAGAGCGGCAGGTTCGTCTGGATCGGATCCACCGTGGACGGCACCGGCAGCTGCAACGAGGCAAGCCTCGACGACCCGACGGCGTGTAAGCCGTGCACGCAGGTTCCCTCCTGCAGCAACCCCTGCGACGAATGCGAGATCTGCGCGGGGCGGCTGACCCCCGGGGACGATTGCACTGGCGGCGAGGGCGAACAGTGCCCGCTCGGCAGAACGCCCTGCGGGCTTCCCGGCCAGGCTCCCTGCACGCCCGGTGAGTACTGCATCACTGGCTGCTGCCAGGTCGAACCGCGCTGAACGACCCGCCGCGCCGGGAACACGGAGCACGCCACACACCGGCGCCAT
>DASXWF010001145.1:0-2892 GCA_036503835.1 Polyangiaceae bacterium
GGTCACGGGGAGTCGCGGTTTCGCAGCGTGACCGCGGGAGCTCGCGAGCTCTTCGCCCGCACGCGCTCGGTGGCGGCGCTCGGTGCCGAGCCGGCCTTGCCGCGACTGTTCGGCGGCTTCGCATTTCAGCCCGGCGCGCCCCGTTCGGAGATCTGGAAGCCGTTCGGTGAGGCGCGCTTCGTGCTGCCCGAGCTCGCCTACGTGATCGAGCGCGGTGAGGCGCGGCTGATCGTCGCGGTCACGGGCCGGAAGCTCGATCGCCGCGCCGCGCGCGACGAGCTCGTCGATAGCGTCAGGACCGCGCTGGCGGGTCTCGAGCGCCCGCTCGCGAGCGAGCGCGGCGAGCTCCGGGCTCCGCTTTCGCTCCGCGAGCGCCCGGCGGAGGAATGGTCGGCGCTGGTCGAGGCGATCCGGCGCGAAATCGCCGAGGGCAAGCTCGAGAAGGTCGTGCTCGCCCGGCGCGTGGCGGTCGACCTCGCGGAAGAGCCGGATCCGGCGCTCGTGCTGGCAAGGCTGCGCAGAGAAGCGCCGCAGTGCACGCGCTTTCTCCTGCGCCGCGGCGGCACGGCGTTCCTGGGCGCGACGCCCGAGCGCCTCGCGCAGAAGCGCGGCTCGACGCTGGAGACCGAGGCCGTCGCCGGCTCCGTCAGCGCGAGCGAGCGCGAAGGCGGCGAACGCCTGCTCGCGAGCGACAAGGATCGGGCCGAGCACGCGTTCGTACTTCAGGAGATCCTGCGCTCGCTCGCGCCGGTCGCGCGCGAGGTGCAGCACGCCGAGCACCCGGAGCTCCACGAGCTCCGTCACGTCGTGCACCTCCGCTCGCGCGTGCGGGCGACGCTCGCCGGCTCGCCCCACCTGCTCGAGATCGTGGAGCGTCTACATCCGACGCCGGCCGTCGGCGGTGTCCCGACCGCGCGCGCCGTCGCGTGGATCGGCGCGCACGAGCCCGACGAGCGCGGTTTCTATGCCGGGCCGATCGGCTGGTTCGACGCCGCGGGCGACGGCGAGATGGCCGTGGCGCTCCGCTCGGGGGTGCTCGAGGGCCGAACCGCGCATCTCTACGTCGGCTCCGGCATCGTCGAACGCTCCGCGCCGGCCGCCGAGCTCACGGAAACGCGCTGGAAGCTCGCCGCGCTGCTCGGCGCGCTGGGCGTTCGCGCTTAGGACACCTCATGAGCGGCGCGCTGCTCGGAGAGCCATGAGCGGGGCGCTGCTCGGAGAATGGTCGCGCCTCCTGATGGAGAGCCTCGTGCAGGCGGGACTCCGTCATGCCGTGATCAGTCCGGGCTCGCGCTCGACGCCGTTCGCGTGGGCCGCGGGCACCCACCCGGAGCTTGCGTGCCACAGCGTCATCGACGAGCGCGCGGCCGGGTTCTTCGCGCTCGGCCTGGCGCGCGCCACGGGCAGCCCTGCGCTCGTGCTGTGCACGTCCGGCAGCGCCGCGGCGAACTACTTTCCGGCCGTGGTGGAGGCGTCGCTCGCGCGCGTGCCGCTGCTCGTGCTCACCGCGGATCGGCCGTTCGAGCTCCAGGACGTGGAGGCTCCGCAAACGATCGATCAGGTGAAGCTCTACGGCACGCACGTGCGGCGCTTCTTCGAGCTCGGTGTCCCCGACGCCGCGCCGGGCGCGCTCGCCGCCGCGCAGCGCCTCGCCGCTCAGGCGCTGCACGCCTGCCGCTCGCCCGATCCCGGCCCCGTGCACCTGAACGCCCGCGCCCGAAAGCCGCTCGAACCCGGCTCCCCCGAGACCGCACAGGAGGTCGAGGTCGCGCGCAGCGTTGACGCGCTGATCGCGCGGGGAGTGGCGCGGATTCACGCCGCGGAGCCCACCCCCGCCCCGCTCGGAGTGCGCGAGCTCGCCGACGAGCTCCGCGCTGCCTCCCGCGGCGTGATCGTGTGCGGGCCGGCACCGCTCGCCGACGCCGAGGCCGGAGCCGCGATCCGCGCGCTCGCCGAGCGCCTCGCCATGCCCGTGTACGCCGAGGCGACGAGCCAGCTGCGTTTCGGCGAGGACGCGGAGGGCCAGCTCGACGCGCTCGACTGGCTCTTTCGTACGGCCCGCGTCCGGCGCGCGTTCCGCCCCGATTGCGTGCTCCGCTTCGGCGGCACACCGACCTCGTCCGGGGTCGAGGCGATGCTCCTCGATCGCGCGAAGACCCGCCTCCACGTCGTGACGTCACACGGCTATCCGGACTCGCTGAGCAGCGCGCGCACGCTCTGCTTCGGCTCGAGTCTCGCCGTAGCCGGCGCCCTCACCGCCGAGCTCGAGGATCACCGCGCGCCGGGCGAGCAGCTCGAGTACAAGAGCCTGCTCGCTCGCGAAAACGAGCGCGCCTGGAGCGCCGTCGACGACGCCATCAGGGCGGGTGCCGCGCTCGACGAACCCATCGCCGTCAGGACCGCGCTGGAAGCGCTGCCGTCCGGCGGCCTCCTGGTGCTCGGCAATAGCCTGCCGGTCCGCGAGGCGGACGCTTACCGGCGAGCCGGAAAGACGGCGTTCGGTGTGCTCTGCCAGCGCGGCGCAAACGGTATCGACGGCCTGATCGCGGGCGCCGCCGGGGCGGCGCTCGCCTCGGGTAAGCCGACCTTGCTCCTGCTCGGCGACGTGAGCTTCGCCCACGACCTCGGGGGACTCGCCGCGGCACGACTCGTGGGCGCGCCGCTCGCCGTCGTGATCCTCGACAACGAAGGTGGGCGCATCTTCGAGCAGCTCCCGCTCGCGCGGCTCCTCGAGCTCGATCCGGCGCGCGCCCCGCTCTGGCTCACCCCGCCTCGGCTCGGCTTCGAGCACGCCGGCCCGCTCTTCGACCTGCCGTACGCGGCACCGCTCGACGTGGCGTCACTCCGGGCAGCCCTCGCCCGCGCCTTCGAACGCCGCGGCGCGAGCCTCGT
>DASXWF010001146.1:0-3277 GCA_036503835.1 Polyangiaceae bacterium
CGAGACGGTCGAAATCGGACCCGTGTCCGACAACAAGACCGTCACCATTCCGGCGCTCGAGCCGGCGCCGGGCGAGCCTGCCAGCGCCACGCCCGCAGCCGTGCCCGCCTCCGGCGCTCCGCCGTCGCGCGTGACACCTCCACGCGACGCGCCTGCCAAACGGCCGGTGCCGACCTCGGTCTACGTCGCAGCGGGCAGCACGGTCGCGCTCGCGGTGGCGGCGGGCGTGACCGGCGTCGTCTATCTGAACCAGCGCGCGACCTTCAACGACGAGGGGCGAAACGACCCCGATCGCGAGGCGGCAGCAGCCGAGCAGGACTCGCTCCGTACGCTCGGCGTGGTCAACGCGGTGCTCTGGATCGCGACGGCGGGCGGCGCCGGCCTCACGGCGTATCTCTACTTCAGCCGTCCCGAGCAGCAGCGCGAGACGGCGCGCATCTCGGTCGACGTCGACCCGACTCGGTTCGGGCTCTCGATTGCCGGAACGCTATGAGGAACCGCGACTCGATTGTCCGCTCCGGGCTCGCCACGTGGACGGTGGCGCTCTCCTTCGCCGGCTGTATGGTGGTGGCCCCGATCGAGGACTTACCGGAGCCGCTGACCACGAGCGGCGGAGCGGGCTCGGGCGGACGCAACGGAACGAGCGGGCGGGGCTCGGGTGGAGCGGGCACGGGCGGAACGGAAGGTGCCGCAGCCGGGCAAGCTGCCGAGGCCGGGAAGGCCGGGAGCGGCGGCAGCGGTGGCAGCGCTGCGAGCGGTGGCGTGTCCGGTACGGGCGCCGGACTTGCCGGCACGGGCGGGAGCGCCACGCCGGGCGGAGAGGGCGGCGGTGGAGGCGAGCCGCAGTGCACGACGAACGCCGATTGCGTCGAGCTCGCCGGCGGCGATCCCTATCGCTGCCTTCCGTCGGAAGGACGCTGCGTTCAGCTCCGCTCCAACGAGTGTCCCCTGGTGCACGGAGACTTCGAGGACCCGAACGCGATTTTCTTCGGCGCGTTCGCGACGCTCGTGCCCGAGCAGCCCCAGGTCAATTCCGTGGCCTGGGCCGCGGAGCTCGCCGTCGACGACTTGAACGACGAGGGCGGGCTCCCCGGGGGCCCCGGCGGCGCCCGCCGGCCGCTCGTGATGATCACCTGCACCAACGACGACGTCGACGGACCGGCGCTCATCGACGCCGGTCTCGGCCACCTCGTCGACGACGTGCAGGTGACGTCGATGCTCGCCACGCTGAAGCCCGGCGACCTCCTCCGCGCCGTCGAACGCTACAAACAGCGCAAGCTCTTCTACTTGAGCCCGGTCTCGCTGACGACCGACCTCACCGATCCGAACTACCGGGACAACGGCCTCATCTGGAACCTGCTGGGTGAGCCGCTCGATTTCGCGGTCGCCTACGAGAAGCTCTTGTACCTGGTCGAGGCGCAGGTGCGGCGCGATCGCAACCTGACCGACGAGCCGCTCAAGGTCGCGCTCGTCACGAGCGACGACGTGTTCAACGACGAGCTGTCGAATTTCGTGTTTCCGCGCCTCCGCTGGAACAACCAGGACTCGGGCGTGAACAACCAGCAGGGCCTCTACCTGAGCGAGGTCATCCCGCTCGACCAGCCGGATCTGGTCGCCGTCAGGCAGCGAATCCTCGACTTCGCGCCCGATATCATCATCTCCACCGCGAGCGAAGTCGTGACCCAGCGCGGCGGCGTCCTCGAGCGGGTGGAGACCGGCTGGGACGGCCCCGGCGATCGCGGCGCGCGACCCTACTGGATCCTTTCGCCCTACAACGCCGGTGATCTCCGCGTCGTCGAGGAATGGATCGAGGAGGCGTCCACGGGGAAGATCATCATCGACGAGTACGCGGCGGGTCGTTTCCTGGGTATCAGCGCCGCGAGCGCCGTCGATTCCACGTTGCGCAACGATTTCGTCACGCGCCTCACGGACGCGCACGAGGACGCGATCACGGACACCGGCAACTACTACGACGCGGTCTACTTCCTCGCCTACGCGCTCTACGCTTCCGGCAACCCCGGCATCCCGAGCGGTCCCGAGACAGCGGCAGGCATGCTCCGGTTGATCGAGGGAGAGCCCAAGGACGGCTCTCCCGATCAGATCGACGAGATCTTCGAGCTACTCGCGGCTCCGGAAGAAACCTTGTCCCTGAACACGACGCTCGGCGCTCCCGATTTCGACCCGGCAACCGGCGTGCGTCGCGCAACGCCCAGCGTCTTCTGCTTCCAGAAGCTGCAAGAGCTCATCCTTCCGCGCAGCGACGTGCTCCGCTTCGACCGCGAGGACGAGACTTTCACCGGGAGCTACCCGTGTCTCGACGGCTTTTTCGAGCCCTGATCTTGCTGTTCGCCGCGCTTCCGGGCTGCGATACCCGCGCGCTCGAGGAGACCGCGACCGCGCGCGCGGGGGTGTTGAACGGCGAACCGTCTCCGGCGGGGCCGGAGGACGGCGTTCTGGCGTTACGCACGGAGGTCGACGGAGCCGAGCTCGTGTGCAGCGCGACGCTCGTGGCACCGAACCTGGTGCTGACGGCGAGGCACTGCGTCTCGCACCTGGTGCCCGGCCGATTCAGCTGCAGCGTCAAGGGCGAGCTCGCCAGCGCCGATCCGGGCGCCGGCACGCTCGGCACGCACCTGCCCGCGGATCAGATGGAGTTTTTCGGTCTGGCGCCGCCCAGGGACGAACCGCTCGCGCGCGGCGAGTTCGTCCTCTCCACGCTCTCGGAGACCATCTGCCTGAACGACGTGGCCTTCGTGCTGCTCGATCGCGAGCTTTCGTTGCCGCCGCTCCCGCTGCGCATGTCCGGACGCGCGCGCCGCGGCGAACCCGCGACCATCGTCGGCTACGGTCTCGACGAAGACATGGTGCAGCAGGGCCGGCTCGACCTCCGAACCCAGGTGCGCCTGCACAACGACGAGCTGACGATCGAGGAGGTAGGACCGCCGTCTTCCGACGATCTCGTGACGGTCGTTCCGCCGCGCACGCTGCTGGTCACGGGGCCGTCCGGCTGCTTCGGCGACAGCGGCGGTCCGCTGCTCGCGCGCGACAGCAACGCGGTGCTCGGCGTCTACTCGCTGATGGCAGGCGCGGATTGCACGGCGAAGACGGCCCGGCACCTGTTCGTGCATTTCCCCGACTTCCAGGCGCTCACGCGCGACGCTTTCGAGCTCGCCGGTCACGAGCCGATCGCCGAAGCGGATCCGAGCAGCGCGGGTGCCGGCGGCGAAGGCGGCGCGGACGCGGGCGCGCCGGGCGCTGGTGGCGCGGCGGGGACGGA
>DASXWF010001147.1:0-21080 GCA_036503835.1 Polyangiaceae bacterium
AAACCTTCGAGTTGCATGGAGATCCTCGGCTGACCCTGGCGGTGCTCGCATGGCCTTCCCGGGGGTTCTTGGGTCCGGAATCGGCCGCGCGGCGATCTCTTCAAGATTATTCCAAATACTAGCCGTCCGTATAGTCAGAAACGTCACGTCGCCCTCGGAGCTCGGCCGTCTCCCTGGCTAGCTGGAGCTAGCTCTAGCTAGGCTAGCTAGGGCCGTCGGCCGCAGAGCGAGCTCGGGGCGAGTGTGGACGCGCCTGGTGGGAGCGAGTCCAGGCTCTCGATTGACCGGCCTTCGGTCCGCTGTTCCGCTGGTTCTCGGGAAGCCCGGCCCCGAAAACCCTAAAACTCCGAGCCAGTGGCTGGTCGAGGACGCGCGATCGGGGTGTGGTAACCCGTTGTGGGTGCTGCGCTGGCTAGAGATCACGCCCGACTATCGCTGCAACAATCGTTGTCTCGGGTGTTATTCGGTTTCGGACAGCGGCCCGGCGATGGACGGCGGCGAGATCGTCCGGGCGCTCCGGAGCGCGCGCGCCGCGGGCGCGGATTCGCTCTGGATCGGGGGCGGGGAGCCTACCCTCCGGAAGGACCTTTTTGCGGCAGTTCGCGCGGCGCGCTCGTTCGGCTTTTCTCGAGTGAAGCTCCAGACGAACGGCATGCTGCTTGCGTACCCGGCCTTCGTGGCGGAGCTCGTGCGGGCGGGCGTCACCGAGGTCAACTTCGCGATCAAGGGGGCGAGCGCGGAGACACACGATGAGTTCACCCGCACGCCTGGTGGTTACGAGCTCTTGCTCCAGGCGGTCGAAGCCGCCCGCGCTCACGCGCTACGGATCGAAGCGGACGTGCTCGTTTACCGCAGCACGGTGCGCGAGATGCCCGCGATCGTGCGCGAGTTTCTGCCGCGCGGCATCCAGCATTTCAACTTCTGGCTGCTCTCCGCGAACGCCGGCGCCGAACCGGAGGCGCAGCGCGAAGTACCACCGCTTCGCGAGGTCGTCCCGTTCCTGCTCGAGGCGATCGCGCTCGCCACGCCCGAGCGCGTCACCTCGCTCCACACGCCGCCTTGCGTGCTGCCACGCGAGCAGCACGCCTGCCTGTTCGACGCCGCCGGGCTCGGCATGCTGATCGTGAATCCGGGCGGGCATAGTTTCCGCCTCGAGGAGTCGCCCATCGAAGGCGGAGTGTTTCTCGAGCGCTGCGCAGGCTGCGCGCTCCGCGGCCGCTGCAACGGACTTCGCGCCGAGTACCTCGCGCGGTTCGGGGACGAGGAGTTTCGACCGCTCGGCGCTTCCGGCTGACCCCTGCGCGCCCGGCCGAGCTGCGGTCCTTTGCGGTCAGTCCGGCTGTTGCCGCACGCGCCGTACGATCGCGTCCTTCGAGACGAAGACGGGGTGGAGCTCGGCGAGATCGTAGTGATCCCCGAGCTCGAAGAGCCCGCCGCAGATCGAGTCGAGGCTGCAGCTCTTGCAGACCTCCGCCTTGGCGTGCACGAAGTCCGTCTGGCGGATCGTGCCCTTCTCGTCGAGGAAGTGCACCATCCGCTCCTCGCTCTTCACGATCTTGCGTGTCTCGGTCGAGCAGTGGGCATACTCGGTCATGTAGCAGAGCGGTACGCGCTCGACGCGGAAGGTGCGCCCGGTGGAGTCGAGGTAGCGCATGGCCCGCGCCAGCGAGAGCTCGAAATCGGCCAGGCGATGCGCGGTGTCGCGATTCGTTTCCGCGCGGCCCATCGAGGGATCCAGGTTGTTCCAGACGAAGTGCTGCAAGAACGGGAAGCGATCCGTGAACGCGCGCACGTTGTGGTCGAGGTGATCGGCGTTGAAGCGGTTGATCACGGTGTTGATGTTCACCGTGGCGCCCACGCGGCCGAGATTCTCGAGCGCCGCCATGGCTTTCTCGAAGCTGCCTTTCACGCCCGTGAGAAAATCCTCGAGCTCTTCGCGGCAGGAATGGATGCTGACGTGAAAGTGCCGGAGCCCCGCCTCCACGTATTGCTCGGCCAGGCCCGGCTTCGCGAGCTGCGAGCCGTTGGTGATCATGCGCACGTGCAGGCCGCGCTCGACGGCGTAGCGCGTGATTTCCGGTACGAGCTCCGACAGGCTCGGCTCGCCGCCCGTGAGGATGATGCCGAAGTAGCGGCGGCTCACGAAGTCGTCGATCTCGCGCTTGGCGGTTTCGAGATCGAGCACCCAGCCGCTGGCCGGGTTCGAACAAAAGCGGCAGTACTGATTGCAGTGCCGTACCACCTGCATGTAGCCGATGTTGGCCATGCGAACCGACAGCGTACACCCGCGGCGGGTGGAGTCGTGCGACTTTCAGGGTTTCTCGCCGCCCTCGAAGAGTCCCGGCAGGATTTCGCGCAGGGCATCGCCGGAACGGCGTTCCGACCCGCGCGCGACTTCCTTGAGCGCCGGCCGGACCTTGCCGAGCATCGGCAGCGAGCGCTCGACCCGTGGCGCGGGAGCGGGCGGGGCCGCGGGAGCTGCGGGTCCGACGCCGACGAAGAGACGCGCGAGTCGTGAAGCCGGTGTCGTGGTGGAGGCCGGGCGCGCGCGCAGTTCGTCGCCGCCGAAGCGGACGAGGTACGCAGGATCGACGCCGGGGCAGGCCGGGCGCGCGTCGCAGCTACCGCACGGCTCGGCGTACGCGCGCTCCGGGCCGGGCAGCGCGAAATCGGTGAGGGGACCGAGCAGGCAGAGCGGCGCGCCCTGGAGCCACGCGGAAAGCCCGAGCCGCCGCGCTTCGGTGAGGGCGTGGAGCGCGAAGGGCAGGGCGAGCCCGAGCCGAGGCATCACACGATCGAAAGCGAGCGCGGCGCGCCCCTCGGCGCGAGCCAACAGCGCGAGCCAGGCGCGTACGCCGCGCGCCGCGAGGAGCGGGGGAAGCGCGGCGAGCGTCCGATAGCTCGAGCGCGTGATCACGGTCGTTGCGGCGAGCGTGAGGCCGACCCGGTGCGCCGCGTCGATGCCCGAGAGGAGCGCGGCGAAGCTTCCCGGGGTTCCGGTGTGATACTCGTGGACGCTCGCCTCGGCGCCGTGCAGCGAGACGTGCACGTCGGTGAGGCCGGCGTCACGCAGCGCCGCCGCGACGCCCGGTTCGCCGAGTCGCGCGCCGTTGGTCTGGACGCCGACCGCCTCGAAGCCGGCGTCGCGTGCCGCGCGGACGATCGCGGCGAGCTCGGGGACGAGCAGGGGCTCGCCGCCCGTCAGGGTGAGCTCGGAGGCGGAGGCGCGCAGTACCCCGAGCTTCGGCGACAGCTCGAACGGGTCGAGCGCCACGCCGTCCTGTGCGCAAAACACGCAGCGATTGCTGCAGTCCGCGCCGATCCGCAGCGTCGCGCGCTGCGCTTCTGTCAACGTCCAGCCAGGTACGAGGCGAGGACGTCGACCGTGTATTCGTTGCCGCGCACGAGCTCCTGGCGCTCGCGCCAGGTGAGCAGCTGCGGGATCCGGGCGCCCGCTGCTTCGCGGCGCGAGAGCTCGGTCGCCAGCGCGCGCATCGCGAGCACGTGCTCCGATGCGGTCGCCACGTCGCCGCGCCCACCGTTGTGCACGAAGAGCTCGAGCCGGCCGCTCTTGGCGATGCCGCGGGCGCCCGAGGCGCTCGCCCGGCAAACGTCGACCTGGTACGGGCCGCTCGGCCCCTCGAGGATCAGAGGCACGGCGCCCGCGACGACGGGAGCGACGTGAAGCACGCGCGTGCCTTGCAGATCGGGAAGGTTCGCGAAGATGTCCGCGTTCGCCTCGCCGCCGGTCGCCGCGCCGAGGGGCCCCGCAGCCGCCTGCTCGGCGACGACCGCTACCCCGACCGCACCTAGTACGCCCTTCAGGACTTGCCTGCGAGTTTGCACGATCCCGAGAATACGGCGCCTTCGGAAGGGGCGTCAACAGCCCGCCGGGAACCCCACGCTTTTCAGCCACCGCACAAGGTGCCATTCTGAGGTCGCGCGGCCGGACGCTTCGGATTCAGAAGTTCCGCGGGCGCGGAGCATGGCGAAGGCACGGCGTACCGTCGAGGTGAGACTGGACGGGCGGTGTCCGCTCCGCTGCGCGCTCTGCGACTGCCGGGAGCCGCCGCTCGACGCGCAGAAGCTCGAGGAGCTCGTCACGCGGGGCGGGGAGCGGCTGACGCTCCGCAACGCGCTCGGCGGCTCGCTCCTGCCGGTTGCGACCGCGCTCGCCCGAAAGAACGGCTTCGGCCAGATCGCGGTGCGCACGAGCGGCGTCGAGCTCGCCGAGCCCAGGGTGGCCGAACGTTTGCGCGGGCTCGGCGTGACGGAGGTCATCGTTCCCTTCTTCAGCCAGCGGAGCGACGTTCACGACGGCGTGACCCGCCGCCCGGGCTCGCTGGCACGCGCGCTCGCCGGCATCCGCTCGGCCGCGAGCGCCGGGCTGCTCGTGACCGGTGAGATCGCGCTGCTCGGCGAAGGGCATCAGAATCTCGAGGAGCTCGGGGCGTTGCTCGCGCGCGCGGTCCCGGAGCTCCATGCGCTGCGTTTCCACCTTCCGGTCGTGGATTTGCCGGAGAAGCTCGCGGCACCCGACTGGAGCCGGGGCGGCGCGCGCCTCGGGCGCGCCGTGGAGCAGGCGCTCGAGCGCGGCGTGCGGGTCGCGCTGCGCGAGCAGGATCACGTTCCGTTCTGCGCGCTCGCCGGGCAACCGGAGCTCGCGGCGCGCGTGTTTCGCTTCGACCCGCGCGGCCGAGCGCGCGCCGGCGCCCCGGCCCCCTGCGCGAGCTGCGCGCTCGTGCGCCAATGTCCGGGGGTTCTGCCGAGCTATGCCGCGCTCCACGGGAGCGCGGGTCTCGTGCCGTTCGCGCGCCGTCCGAAGGCGCTGTTCGCCGCGCAGCGCACGACGCTCGCGCGCGCCTGGACGGACGAGACGCGCAAGGCCGCCGGGCAAGTGGGCCTGCGCGTGCTGCGCCCGACGGTCAACTGCAACCAGGATTGCGTGTTCTGCAGCGCCAACGAGACCTCGAGCAACGTCTGGGAAGATCCGGACAGGATGCTGCGCGCGATCGCGCGCGCGGCGCGCACCGGGGTCTATCAGCTCTCCTTCGGGGGCGGGGAGCCGACGCTGTCCAAGCACCTCGTGGAGTTCGTCGCGGCCGCCGAGCGCCTCGGGATCCGCGATATCGAGCTGGTGACGAACGCGGTGCTGCTCGCGAAGGAGTCGAAGGCGCAGGCGTTGCGCGCGGCGGGCCTGGACCGCGCGTTCGTTTCCCTGCACGCCCACGACGAGGAGCTCTCGCGGGCCGTCACGCTGAAGGCGGGCGATTTCGAGAAGACCGTGCGCGGCATCCACAACCTGCTCGCGGCAGGCGTGATCGTGCGGCTCAATCACGTGATCTCGAGCCTGAACTACCGCTACCTCGAGCCTTTCGTCGAGTTCGTCGCGCGCGAGTTCGGGGGCCGCGTCTCGGTGTCGTTCGCGTTCGTGACGCCGCAATTCCGCGCGCTGGAGAACCTGGAGCTCGTGCCCAGGTTGTCGTGGGTGATGCCGTACCTCGCGCGCGCTCTCTATCGCGCGCTCGAGCTCGGGGTGACGTTCGTGGTGGGCTCGCGCCAGGGGATCCCTCCCTGCTTTTTGCGCGAGTTCGTGGCGTGGAGCGACGTGTTCCTGCTCGCCGCCGAGGCGACGGTCGAGGACTCGTACCAGAAGGAGAAGGCCCCGGCCTGCGCGAGCTGCCGCTACTCGGACTCGTGTACCGGCCTCTGGAAGCCGTACGTGAAGCGCTACGGGTTCGACGAGATCGCGCCGGTGCCGGGCGACAAGGTCGCGGCGGAGGACGTCAAGCCGAGCGACGTGCGGCCCGAGTCGCCCCGCTCCTTCGACGAGGCTCCGGAGCTGCTCCGCGATCGGGCGCGAGAGGCGCTCGGGATCGCGGGCTGGCCGGCGCTCGACGCCGCACCGCCGGTCCCGCGCGTGGCGCGTTCCCGGCCCCTGCGTGCGGTGCTCGCCGGGACCGGCGCGCGCGCGCATCACCTGTTCGCGGCGTCGCTTTCGGTGCCGGGTCTCACCTTCGACGCGGTGGCCTCTCCGCACGCGCCGGCCGCGGATCCGGCGCGCTTCGGATTTCGGCCGGCGTACGCCGCGGCGGAAGAAGCGATCGCCGAGCTCGACCCGGAGTGCCTCGTGATCGCCGCGGCCACGCTCGCGCACGCTCCCCTGCTCGAGCTCGCGCTCGCGCACGAGCTTCCGGCGCTCGTCGAAAAACCGGTGGGTGGATCGAGTGAAGCGGTCCGCCAGCTGGCCGCGCGCGTTCCCGCGGAGCTCGTGCTCATGCCCGCGCATCAGGTGCTGTTCGCGCCCGGGCTCGAGCGGTTGCTCGACGCGGGGCCCCACGCGGAACTCCGTTGCCGGCGCAGCGTACGGGCGGGGCAGCCGGATCTGCCCGTGACCTGGAACCGCAAGGCGTTGTTCGAGAGCCTGTACCACCACGCCGTGCTGCTCGGTGCCGCCTGCGGAGGCGAGCTGCGGTCCGCCCGGGTACGGGTGGCGACGGGCGCCGCAAAGCCGCAAAAGCTCGTCTTCGCTCTGGAATTCGCGGGAGGCTCCGCCGAGCTCGCCCTCGAAGCGGACGCGGCCGACGACGAGCTCGTGCTCGAGACCGCGGAGAGCGTCTGGGCGCGGCGCGGCGGCGCGGTCACGCTGAGCGAACGCGGTCGACCGGTGAGCCTCGGAGCCGGCGCCGGTGAGAGCGCGGCGTTGCTCCAACACTTCGCTGCGGCCGTGCTCGATCCGCGCGCGCCTCGGCGCGCGCAGCTCATCGACGCCGCGAACGCCATCGACGCCGCGAATCGCTTGCTGGATGCGCTCGAGGCGTACGGGGTCGAGTTCGCGCGCCCGAACGCTCCGCGTCACGCGGCGAGCAAGGGCTTGCGACCGAGCTACTCCTGATGGTTCAGTCGCGCGCCGCGGCGACCAGCTCTTCGACGCTCACGGCGGCGAACTCGCTCGCGCCGTGGGCCGTGAGGTAGCCGCTCAGGTGCTCGCGCGGGCAGGCGGGGGCGAGCGCGCACTCCGCGGCGTGCGGACAGGCGACGGAACCTGCACGAAATGCGCCGTGCTCGGCTTCCACGGCGCGATGCAGGAATTCCCGGGAGCGGTACTCGGTCCCCGGCAGGGGACGGCTGCTGGAGCGCGAGTCGAGCCAGCGCTCCGGATGGATGCCGCGCGCGCGCATGCTGCGGAAGACGACGCACGGCGCGATGCCGTGCACCGGAAGCGCGACGCCGCCCTCGAGCGACGCCGCCATCACGGACGCGACGTCGGTCTGCCGCGGCACGCTCGCGAAGAAGCGGTCGGTGCTCGCCTGCGAGCTCGGGTACGGCATGTGCGCGCTGAACGCGACGCCGAGCGTTCTTGCCCAGGCAGCCGCCGCGGCCAGATCGGCGAGGCCGTCGCGGGTGGCGACGCCGATCAACTCCACGTCCCCCGGCGCGGTGAGCGCGCGGAGGTTGGCCAGCGCGCGCTCGACCAGCGCGAACGCCCCCTGCCGGCCGACGACGCGGTCGTGGGCCTCGGCGGAAGCCGCGTAGACGGGGACATAGAGCGTACGGTCGCCGGGCAGGCGCTCGACTACGGCTGCGCAGAATTCGCGATCGGCCAGGCGCGTGCAGGGCGAGAAGAGCTCGGCGCGCTCGTAGCCGAGCTCGCGCGCGTACTCGAGGATTTCGAGGATCCGCGGGTAGGTCAGCGGATCGTAGCCGTTGATGCGAACCCGTCGCACGCCGCGCCGGCGGTTCGACTCCAGGTCGGCTCTGAGCCGCGCGTGCAGGCGCTGGTCGCCCGCGACGGGGGGCGAGAGCTCCTGCACGGAGCAGAAGCTGCAGGCCTGGCCGCAGCCAGTGTCGATGGCGAGGTTCAGCACGCCCGCTACGTCGGGCGAAGGTTCGGAGGCGGCCGGCAGAGCTTGCGCGAGATCCGAAAGCAAGTCCGGAAACTCGACGCTGAGCTCGTCGTGGTCCTTCAGCGTGAGCACGAAGGCGAGCAGCGCCGCAAGCTCGTCGGCCCCCTCGGGCGCTTCGCGTCCGAAAGAAAGCCGGCTGATCGCGAAGTTTCGGGTGCTGGCGAAGACCGGCCGATCATCCCGCCGGCGTCGCACTTCGAACAGCACGCGGCGTTCGCCGGCGTCGTGCCGGAAGTCGAGGATCAGCGCGAGCTCCTGGCTGTCGGCCTGCTGAAGGTGCGACGAGGGGTAGGCGTCGGTGAAGCGATAGCCCTGCGTGAATTCCGCGCCGAGCCGGAGATCCGGCGCCAAGAGGCCGAGCAGCGCGTCCCGGCCGAAGATGAGTCGCGCGGGCTCGGCGTCGCGGCCGAGCGCTTCGGCGAGGCTCGCGCCGGGGCGCGCGGCCAGGCGCTGGTCGACGGATTCACCGATGGCGAGGACGAGCGCCGCGGTCTCGGCGCGCAGCTCGGGCGTGCGCTCGCGGAGCGCGCCGCGGTAGGCGACGCCGCAATGTTCCATCCGCCGCAGCGCCGGACGACCGTCGTCGGGCGCGAACACCACGACTTCGACCCAGTCGGTGGTGCCCGGCCGTTCGAAGCTCGCCGTGAGCTCGCGGCCGTTGCTGCTGAGAAGCAGTTGTCGGCAGCGCCACGGCCCCGCGCCGCCCGGCAGCACGATCGCGCTGCCGGCCGTTGCGGCGACGACGGCGCGCGTCATCGAAACGAGCCTTCCGGGTTCTCGATCGCGGCGAGCCAGGCGGCGAACGCGTCGATCATCGCGCGGTCGCGCGCGTAGATCTTCTGCTGCTGATCGTCGGGCACGTCTTCGGAAAAATAGGTGAGGTCGTGGTGCCGCGTGCGCCGGTACGCGGGTTCGGAGGCGTCCGTGGGCGTGACGATGAAACAGAGGGTCGAGCCCTCGCGCTCGAGCGTGACCACGGGGACGGTGCGCAGGAAGGTGCGCGGTCCGACCCCGCGCGCTCGCCAGCCCGGCTGGGTGAGCGGCGGCCGTCCGAAGTCGCGCGCGAGGGCCGCGGCGAGCTCCGCCACGATGCGAGCCGTGCTGTCCGATGCCGTGGACGCCGGGCTCTCGCGGGGCGTCCGATCCGGTGGGGGCTCGCGCATTCCGCGTAGTTTAGTAGAAGATCGAGCGGTGACGCACCTCGTGCTCGTCGCGACGAGCGACGCCGGCAGCCGCTGGCGGCAGGCGATCGAGCGTACGCCCGGGGCGCGGCTCGTGGCGGAGCTCACCGCGCCCGTGGCGAGCCCGCGCTGGAGCGCCGGAATTCGGGCCGTTCTCGAAGCGCACGCGGGAGCGAGCGCCGTGGTCGCGCTGCCGTCGCCGGTACTCGGGGAAGTGGCGGCGCTGCTCGCCGAGCTCGGCGTGCGCGCGCTCTTCGACCCGCTCGAAGCCCGACCCCCGGCGGCCGTCACGCCGGAGGGCACGCTCGCCGCGGCCTGGTGCAATACGCTCGGCGCCGCCGAAATCGCGCTGGCGCACCGCCGCCACGGAGCCACGTCGCTGCTCCTGCGCTGCTCGGGAGCTCCGGGCCACGCGACGGACGATCTCGAGCTCGTGCTGCTGCACGCGTTCTGGCTGCTCGACTCCACCATCGGGGATCTCGAGGTGACGGCCGCCGGGTTCGGGGCGAGTGACGCGGAGCTCTTGCTCGACGCGTGGGCCGGCGCGTGCCGGGTGAAGCTCTCGGCGCAGGCAGGTGAACCGTCGCTCGCCGCGAGGCTCGCGGGGAAGGACTGGGGGCTCTCCTGGCGCTGCGAGCGTGGCTTCGAAGAGCGCGTGCACTCGCGCGCCGGTGCGCACGCCCGCCGCCACGATGCGTGTGCGCCGGGCTGCGAGCGTGCGCTGGAGGACTTCGTCGCGCTCGCACGCCCCGAAGACGGTGCGGAGAGGCGCACGGAGCGCATCGCCGGCGCGCTCGCCGCCGTGCGAGCCGCGCTCGGCCGCCCGCTCGCGCCGAGCGAGGTGTGTTTCGCTCGCTCCCGTGCCGCTCGCGAGGGCGACTCCATCGCGGCGTTCGGTCTCGCCGGCGAGCTACCGGCGGGGCAGCCGCTCGTCGGACAACGCGGTGTTTCCTTGCCGTGGCCGGCCGAAGTGCTGGCGTTCCGCGCGGGCCTCAAGCCCGTCGCGTTCCTCACGCTGCGACCCGAAGAGGTCGAGCCGGTGCTGCGTCAGTTCGAGGGCGTGCACGTGGAACGGCGCGAACGGTCGGTCAGCGTCGGCGCGCAGGATCGCTGGTGCGACCGGCGCGACACGGGTGAGCCGCGCGTCGAGCTCTACATTTCGCGGGACGCGGCGCTGGCACGGGAGGCGAGCGCGCTCCAGGCGGAGCGGGATCCGACGCGCTCGCTCGTTCGTCTCGGTGAGCTCCTCGGGTATCCGGCGTGCTGCATCGACGCGTTCCGGAGGCAGGGCGATCGCTCGAACAATTCGCGGAACCGCTACGAATCAGCGGCGAGGACGCGCGGGCAGCCGTGGTGCGCGGAGCTCGACAACCTGGAGCTCGTGCTGCTCCCGTTCTACCCGTGCGGCTACCGCTGCGAGTCCGCGCTGGAGCAGGCTCGGCGCTGGCTCGCCGCGCTTCGTTCCGAGGCGCCCGGCGTGCACTTCGCGCTCGAGACGGCGCTCGGAAGCCCCGTCCTCTACTTCGAGCACGGAGAGCTGGTCCGTTTCCCGGGAGCGCTGAGCGACGGCGGCTCCGTGGAGTATTCGAGGGTCGTCGTTCCGGAAGGAGCTTCCTCGGCGCTCTGCCGTCTCGCGGGAGCCCTGGCGCGCGGAAATCGCCTGGATCTGAGCGACGAACGGCTGCTCGTCACGCGCGGCGGCCACGCGCTCTTCGAGCTCGACCGGATCGATCCCGCGCTCGGCTTTCTGGCGCCGTTCACGCCGCTCGCGCCCCGCTCTCCTGCCAAGTCTGACTGAGTAGTATTAGACTCGCGCCGTGTTCCGCACGACCTTCCTCGGCCATCAGAGCTGGTTGCTCGGCGCCGGGGACACGCAGCTCCTGATCGATCCGCTGCTCGAAGCCGGCGCGGGCGAGCTCGAGCGTTACTGGGTGCACATCCATCCGCCACGCCGCTTCGATTTCGACGCTCTAGCCCCGGTGCACGCGGTCGTGCTCTCCCACGAGCATCCGGACCATTTCCACGTGCCGAGCCTCCTGCGGCTCGATCGCGAGATCCCCATCGTCTTGTCGTCGCTTTCGTCCGACGCCGCCCGCGATTTCCTGCGATCCGAGGGCTTCGTGGTGGTGGCGCTCGAGCCGGGGTCTTGCCTGCGCTTCGGCGAGCTCGAGCTGTTCGGTCTGCAGCCGGACGGGCGTACCGCGGCGCACGAGCTCGACGTGGTTCCGTTGGTCGTGCGCGACGCGGGCGGGCACGGCAGCTTCTTCTCCTCGGTGGATCTGAGCCTCACGCCCGCGATGGCGCGCGAGGCGCTCGTGCACGCACCGCGCCCGGGCGTGTGGACCGTGCCGAACAACGACCTCGACATGTCGGCTTTCTGCGAATGGCTCGAGCCGATCGCGGATCAGAGCGCGCTCCGCGCGGCCGACTGGGCGCGGGATCTCGAGCGCTGCCTCGGGCCGCACCGGCCTGAAATCGTGCTCGTCTACGGCGGCGGCTTCGCGTTCACCGGCTCGCTCGAGAGTCTGAACCGGCGCATCTTCAACTGCGATTCGGCGCGCGCCGCTGCCGTGCTGGCCGAGCGGCTGCCGGGCTTGCGCTGTCACGCCGTGGAGCCCGGCGAGACCGTGGTGATGAAGGACGGTCGCGTCGCCGCCGTGGAGGGGCCGCGAGGCTTCGTCACCACGCCCCCGCGCGGCGAGTGGCCGCTACGATCGGCCTCGAACGCGCCCGCCCCCCTGCCGCGGCCGAGCACGGGGCGGGAGCGACTCTCCGACGAGGAGCGGCGGGCCCTGCCGGCTCTGCTCGACCGTCTGGGCGAGTACCTGTCCGCCGCTCCCGAACTCGCCGCGCTGGACGCTCTACCGAAGGCGGCGCGCGATCCGGTTTTTTGCCTCTGGCTGCGCGAGGATGACGGCGCCTCGGCCTTCGTGCTCGACCGGCGCCGGGCGGCGTTCCGAAAAGAAACCGTGCCTTCCGACCCCCGCGAGCGCTACCTCTTGGGGGTCGAATGCTGGGCGAGCGATCTCGTTGCCGTGCTCGAGCTCGAATGTTCACCCGACTACGTCGTGCTCGGTCACATGAAGTTCTGGAACTTCGAGCCCCGGCGCGCCCGCGTGGAGCTCGACATGTTGTTTTACCTCTACGGTCACCCGCTCCGTCAGCCGGACCGCTACCGAAGGCTCTATGCAGCTCAGGGCGCGCGCCCCGTGCCCGCCGAGGAGCGTGTTCGGGGCCCGCTTTCGCGCGCGTGAGTCTGGTGTGCGCATGCGCCTGACCGACGCGCAGACCGCGTCCTTTCGCGAGAACGGCTACCTGCTCCTCGAGCGCCTGTTCGAGGAGCACGAGCTCGCGCCCGTGGTGAGTTTTCTCGACGCCGAGGTGAAGCGGCGGGCCGAGCAGCTCGTGCGCGACGGCCTCCTGTCGCAAACCTTCGAGGAGTACGGCTTCGAGCGGCAACTCGCGAAAATCAGCGAGGAAAACGGCGCGCTCGTCCAGGCGCTCTGGGACGAGGGGCTCGTTCACGCCACGCTGTTCGACCTGATCCGGCACCCGAAGCTGCTCGCTCTCGCCGAGCAGCTCTGCGGTTCGGAAGAGCTCGTGGCCGCGAACGGCTACTGGGTGCGCCCGAAAGCTCCCGGCAACGGCATCTTCGAATTCCCCTGGCACCAGGACGCCGGGTACATGCATCCCGAGTGCGAGAAGGTGATGGTGCTCGCGGCCTGGGTGCCCCTGGTGGACTCGACCGAGGAGCGGGGTTGCCTGTGGGTGCGGCGCTATCCGCCCGCCATCGGCAAGACCCTGCCACACCGGCAGGCCTGGTCGCAGCCGACCATCTACATCCCGGACGCGAACCTCGCCGATTTTCCCGCGGTGAAGGCCGCGGTTCCGAAGGGGGGCGCCGTGCTCTTCACCCACCTCACTCCGCACGCCAGCTTCGAAAATCACAGCGACGCCGTGCGCTGGTCGTTCGACGTTCGCTACCAGCCCGCCTCCGCGCCGACCAACGCGCGCTACCGGCGCCTGCCCGAAGAGGGCGAGCTCGAGGGGCCGCTGCGCTTCGGTTGCCTGCCGTCCGAGCCCGACTTCCTGGTGCAGAGCCGGCTGCGTCCCGAAGAGGTCGTCACCGATCCCGAAGCCTTCGTGCGCCTCAGGCGCGAGTTCGTGCCGGAGGAACGAGCGCGGCGCTGGCCTCGCGACGGCGAGCCCGCCGGGGCGCGGGGCCGCGGCGGATCGAACGGCGACGCGGGGTGAGCTCGATGCGGTCGTTCGAGATCGTGGACGTTGCATTTCAGGAGCTCGAGCGCTTCCCCGACGCGCTCGACGTGATCCGTGGGGGCGACGCCTACTCCGCGCTCGTGATCCGCGACGTGTTTCCGCCATCGGTGATGGCCGCCGTCGTAGAACGCCTGGAACGGCGTGAAACCCGGCTGATCGGGCGCCCGTCGCCCTACTACGAAGGCCAGCAGTTCGGGCGCATCCTGCCGCGGGAAGAGGGTGATCTCGCGGACTACTTCCAGGAATCCGCGCAATTTCCCGAGGCTTCGCGCGCGCTCTTTGCGGGCCTCGGCGCCGGCGACTACCTCGCGCGCCTGACCCAGGTGACGCGTACGATCGCGGGCGGCCGTCCCGTCGAGCTCGCGCGCAACGCCGGCGGCGCGCTCTACCAGGCGTATTCCATTCGCCAGATGTTGCCCGGCGGAAGCATCGATCTCCACTACGAGAACGAGTCGTTCGACGCGCCCTCGATGAACGAGCTCGTCGCCGCGCTCGACCGCCCGCATCAGATGAGCGCGTACCTCACGCTGCAAGCGCCCGAAGCGGGCGGCGAGCTCAGCGTCTACCCGCTCCGCGGCTCCGATCCCGAAGCCCGCGACCTCATGCACCTCGAACGCAAGTCGGAACGGACTTACGCGCGCATCGAGGCGCTGGCGCCGAGAGTCCCGCTGCTCGCCGGCGCGGGCGACATGCTGCTCTTCGACGCCGGGCGGCACTTTCACCGCGTGACGGAGGTGCTCGGCAGCCGCGCGCGCTGGACGATGGGCTCGTTTCTCTCGCTCGCCAAGGGCGGGCGGGAATATCTCATCTACAGCTGAGCTTGCCGGGCCTGCGCGGTGCGTGCGATCTCCCCGCGCAGCAGGGAGGCGAGATGCCCCGATCCGTCCACCGTCCGCGTCAGCAGCCCGAGCAGGTTCGGCGCCACGGCTGCCGGGTTGCCGCGGTACGACCAGGCGAGCCCGTCGCGAACGCGGAAGCTTGGACGGTTCGGTACGGCCTCCCACACGTCGAGCAAGAGCTCTCCCGTGGCCGTGTGCACGCGCACGAGCAAGCCGTGCTCCGTGAGGTCTACGTCCCGCAAATTCCAGGCGCCGCGCGTCGCGCTGCGGATCGAAGCGGCGAGCGCGTTCACGATCTCGGGCGCCGGCGCTCCGCCGGGGCGGGGCGTCGTCCCGGCCGCTTCCAGGGCCGCTTCACGCGCGACGGGCGCGCTCGCGGGCAGGCCCGCCTCGCGTTTGTGTGGGCTGCGCCGTCGCAAGTGGTACCACTGCTCGCCCACGTTGCCGCCGACGTCCTCGACCAGGCGTTCGAGGCGCTCGCGGGTCTCTCGCAGGTCGCGCTCCGACCAGCCGAGACACGCCGTCACCTCGAAGTTCGTCGGGTCGAAACTGAGCGACTGGTCCTCCTGGCCGCGGCTCAGGAGGCCGTCCGGCAGCGCCAGGCAGCGATACACGAGAATGTCGAGACGATCGTCCATCTCGAGCACGTGGTGGACCGAGCGCAGGAACGATTCGGGATCGTCGCCCGGCAGCCCCAGGATGAGCTCGACCGTCACCTCCGAGAAATCGGCGAGCTGCGTGACTCCGTCGCGAAACTTCTGCGGGTCGTAGCGGCGGCTGACGCGGCGGAGCACTTCCTGGTTGGTGGTCTGGAGCCCGACCGAAGCGCGATGCACGCGGATCTGCGACAAGAACTCCACGTGCTCCGGGCGCACGTAATCCGCGTACGCCATGTAGCTGAACGCCACGTCGCGCAGCAGGTGCACCTCGTTCTCCGCCGCGACGAGGTTCCGGAACGCCTTGGCGTTCAGGTTGATGCCCGCGTCGACGCAGTAGATGGCGCGTGCGCCGAGGCTGCGGAAGGTTTCCAGCTCCTGGACCAGCCAATCCTTCGAGACCACGCGCGTCGCGTTCTCCTGCGTGCCCCATTCGCAGAAGGTGCACGAGAGCGGGCAGCCGCGGAACGTCTCGAGGTGAGGCGTGATGCCGGAAGGATAGAGGCCGTTGCGGAACGGCGAGGGCAGCGCGTCGAGCGGGCGCCGAGCGGAGCGACGAACGCTCGGACGGAACCCGGTGAGGCCGGGGGCGTGCACGCCGGGGAGGGCGCCGAGCGCGGCCCGATCGGGTTTCGAGAGGGCCAATACGTCGACGATGCACTCCTCGCCCTCGCGCGGAACGAGCGCGTCCACGTAGCGGGCGAAGGGGGCATACGCGGGAACGTCGAAGACCGTGGGGTGCGCGCAAGGACCGCCGAGCACGATCAGACGCTCCGGACGCTCCTGCTTCAGGCGCCGTGCGACCTCGATCAACGTGGGGAACGACCAGACGAAGCAGGAGGCGCCGAACACGTCGGGCTGGAAGGCGGCGAGCTCGCCGTAGCTCGAGTCGGGGTTGCCCGGCTCGAAGCGGAAGAGCTTCACCTCGTCGTCCGGAAACGCCTCCACGATCGCCGCGAGCACGCGGTGAACGCCGTAGCTGAACGGAAACCAGAGCTCGTCGCCCTGCATGTCGCCGTCGCCGCAGGGAACCTGCGTGGGCACGTACGCGAGCGCGATCCGGCGAGACACGCGAGATTCCGGCGATCGTGGGGGTTGTCGCGGCCGCTGTCAATCGGCGCGCCCGCCGGGATCCGCCGAGCGAAGCCGGTTGACAGAGCCCCCCTCCGGGCGATGATGGGTAGCGCTCGATGACCCGAATCTTGCTGCTCGCGATCGATCCGTGGCGCGGCGGCTCGGGTTCCGGCCGGTATGCGCCGTTCAACTACAGCGTGCGCAAGGTGCAGGCGGCCGTCCTCGGGGATCCGGCGCTCCGCGACGCCGAGGTGCGCCTGATCGATACCGATTCGAAGGACGTCGAGGCGCTCGTCGACGCCGCCGAGGAGTTCGATCCCGACGTGATCGGCGCTTCGGCGTACGTCTGGTCGTTCCCGACGTTTCTCCAGGTTTCGGAGCGCCTGAAGCAGCGCCGCCCGCAGCGCTCCGTGATCTTCGGCGGTCCGTCGGCGCGCACGGAGATGTTCGAGCTGCCGCCGTACGCCGGGACGCGGCGCTGCGTCGACGCGCTGGTGCTCGGGGAGGGGGAGGACACGTTTCGCGAGATCGTCCGGCGGCGTGACCGCAGCCGCGGCGCGCTGCGCGAGATCCCGGGCCTCGCTGTCTCGACCGAAAGCGGCTGGGAGCGCACGCCCGAAGGCAAGCTGCCGGTCCTGGACGAGCTCGCCTCGCCGTTCCAGCTCGGCATCGCGGACGGCGTCGTGACGGCGCACCTCGAGACGTTCCGCGGCTGCCCGCTCTCCTGCAAGTTCTGCCAGTGGGGCGATCTCAGCGACGCCAACCGCACCTTTTCCACCGACTACCTCGTGCGCGAGCTCGAGGCATTTCGGCGGGCCGGAGCGCGCGGTGTCGAGCTCGTGGATGCCGCGCTGAACCTGAACCCGCGTGCGTTCCGCAATCTGGTCGCCGCCGAGCGGCAGGTGGGTTTCTTGAAGGAAGCGCTCTTCAAGTCCGAGGTCTATCCGGCCCATCTCACCGACGAGCACCTCGCGTTCCTCGAAGCGGTCAACCCCGACTGTCTCGGCATCGGCCTCCAATCCTACGACAAGGAGGTGCTGCGGCGGATGGAGCGGCCGTTCGACGCCGCGCGCTTCGAGCGGGTGGTCAACGACGTGGCGGCGATCGCCCCCGATTCCGTGATCGAGATCATCATGGGCCTGCCGGGGGACAACCCCGACTCCTTCCGGCGCACGCTCGAGCGCGCGCGAAAGCTGCCGCTGCCGCTCCGTCTCTACAAGTGCATGGTGCTGCCGAACGCGCTCATGACGCGCTCGCCCCCGCACTACGCGCTCGAGTACGACTACGAGACCTTGCACATGATCTCGTGCTGGGGCTGGTCGCGCGCGGACATCGACGCCATGTGCGACGAGCTTTCGCAGCTCTGCAGCGCCGAAGGCGGCGAAATGGGCCCGAACTACTGGACCCTGCCCGCGAGCTCGCGCCCGGCGCGCCGCGAGCGGCAAGCTCCGCCGAGCCTCGAGCCGCCGCTTCGCGACGCGCTGGAGCGGGCCGCCGCAGCGGCGAGCGGCGGAAGCTGGCGCGTGCTGCGAGCGGAGCGCAGCGGCAGCGGTCTCGACGTGCGCGTGGAAACCCCGCGCGGAGCGGTCGGCGTGAGCGTGGAGGCGGTGGCCGAGGGATCCCGGTACTACAAGGTGCTCTCGGGGATCGGCTACGGCTACCTCTCGATGCCGGGGCTCAACACGCCCGAGCTGCCCGTGTTCGAACGCTTCATCCGCGCGGTGCACCCGTCGCTCGAGCAGGCGCTGCGCCCCGTCGCTCCGCGCTCACTCCCCGTCTTGCGCTGAGCGTTCGTGGAATCGCACCAGGCTCGTCCCGCGGCCGCCGAGCGCGCGCCAGGTGCGCCGGTAGAGCTCGATGTGCCGGACGGGATGGCGGAGCGGGTGCGTGTAGAGCGAGAGCGCGTCCACGAGGTCCAGCCGGAGCCGCTCCGAAGCGTGATTCCAGCAGCGCAAGCGCCCGAGCAGCACGTAGCCCGCGATCAGCTCGATCCGGAGCACGGCCAGCAGATCCGCGGCCCAGCACTCGAGCCCGGCGACGAACTGGTCGCGCGCCGCCGCAGAGTCCACGCGCTCGAAGCGACACCCGGTGAGATCGTAGGCGAAGACGAGCGGCGCGCGACCCTCGACGCGCAGCGAGAACGCGAAGGTCGCGCGCCGCGGAGCGAAGTCCGCCGCGCCGACGCTCAGGAGCTCGGCGAAGAGCGGGCCGCCGTACAGGAACTCCGCGAACCCCGCGAGCGCTTCCGGCAGCGCCGCCTCTTCGTCCGGCGTGAGCTCGCTGCGCCCGCCCGCCGGGAAGTAGTCTTCCACCGGCGCCGGCACGTCGCAAAGTCCGCAATGCTCGGGCCAGGCTTCGCGCTCCACACACGAGAGAAAGGACGTCGCCTCGGCTTCGCCGGTGAGCGTGCCGCGCTCGAAGCGCGCGCTGTAGCCCGGGTGCGGGGCCTTCGTGCGTTGCCCCCGAAGCTCGCGCGCGAGCCCCGCGGCGATGCGTTCGGAGTCGCCGCCGAAGCAGTGGCGATTGAGCCAGTCGAGCTCGTTTCGAAACGCGAAGTGGCAGCCGAGAACGAGCAGGAGCTCCGGCCGCTCGCCGTTCGCGAACTGGGCGTTCGCGCGCTCCAGCATGCCGTGTTGAATGCGTTCGGTGAGCGCGGGCTCGGTCTCGGGACGCGCGCCCTCGAAGTCCACGAACAGGTCGAGGTGTCCGTGAGCGAACACCCAGACACCCGGCCGTCCCGCGCGAGCGCGCACGAAGCGCGCGAAATCGAGGCTCTCGGGCGCGTCGATGGAGGTCACGAAGCTGCCGTGTCCGTCGCGATCGCGGATGCAGAACGGCATCACGTCCCATTCGTCGCGCGTGTTCTGCCGTGAGTGGTAGGGCAAGAGCTCGAGCGCGCCGACGCGAACGGCCTGTCCCGACACGAGCCGCGTCACCGGATGGCCGAGCTCCGTGAGGATCTCGAACGCGGCCCGCGAAGCCCGCCCGGACAAGAATACCGGAATGCGCGGATCGAGGACGCGCAGGCTCGGAAGGCTCAGATGATCCGGATGCTCGTGCGTGATCACGAGCGCGTCGACCGCCGGAAAGCGCTCGAAGTCGAAGCGCCGCGGCGGGTACACGAGCACGGCGTCCTGCGGCATGTTCCCGAGCCCGGGCCCGAAGAGCGGGTCGACCAGGACTCGCGTGTCCGCGGCCGTGATGAGAAAGCCGTGGTGGCCGAGGTAGGTGAGCTCGAACATGCTCGCTTTTCCGGAACGGGGCGGGCTAGGATAGTAGCTCTTGCCCACCTCCCTGCCTCGGGTTCTCGGCCTGGCGCGCGGCGCGCTTCCGGTGTTGCAGCTCGGCGTGCGCCGGATGAAGCGGCAGAAGAGCCCGTTCCAGATGACGTTCTCGCTCACGAATCGCTGCAATTTTCGCTGCGAGTACTGCGATATCCCGCTCCAGAAGCGGGAGGAGATGACGACCAGCGAGTGGTGCGACGCGATCGACGCGTTCTGGCGGGGCGGTCTCGGGCGCGCGAGCCTGATCGGGGGCGAGCCCATGCTGCGCCGCGACCTCGGGGAGATCGTACGTCACCTCAAGCGCCGCGGCATCCACGTCGCGATGAACACCAACGGCTGGTTCGTCGCCGAGCGCTTCGCGGAGATCGCCGACCTCGACCTGCTCTGCATCACGCTCGACGGCCCGCGCGAGGTCCACGACGCTCAGCGCCACCAGGGCTCGTACGACCGCGTGCTCGGCGCGCTCGAGCTCTTGAAGCAGCGCGAGAAGCCGTTCGTCACGATGACCGTCGTCACGCCGCGCGGCAGCGAAAACATGCGGCACGTGCTCGAGATCGCGAAACAGTACGGTTTTCGCGCCTTTTTCCAGCTCGAGCACGACAAGACCTGCGATGTGTACGCGCCGATCGCTCCCACGCTCCCCGACACGCGGATCGCGGCGCTCGCGGACGAGCTCGTCGCGTACAAGCGCGCGGGACTGCCCGTCGGCAACTCGTATTCGGTGCTCGAGACCCAGCGCCGCGACGGCCGCCGGCTCGGCGGTTCTTGCGAGCACTGCTACGCCGGGCGCTACTTCGGCTACGTGCTGAGCGACGGCACCGTCGCCCCGTGCCTGCTCACGCAATGGCAGCAGGAGCGGGCGAACGGCAAGACGCTCGGCTTTCTCGAGGCGTTCGAAACGATGAACCCGCCCGAGGGTCCCGGTTGCGCCTGCGTGCCCATCCACGAGGTCAACCAGATCCTCGACTTCAAGCTCGGCGTCCTGTTCGACGCGCTCGAGCTCGTCGTCGGGCCTGCCCGTGAGCACCGCGCTCGGGTTTAGCGTGCCGGCGCGGGACGACGCGCTCGGCGCGATTCGTCTCCGCGAATGGGTGCATTTTCTCCTGCTGCCGCTCGCGTCCCTGGGCTCGGGGCGCTCCCTCGGCGGCGAGCTCGTGAGCGTGTTGCGGGGCGCGGGCATCGCCTTCTGCCTGCTCGCGTTCGGGTACCTCTTGAACGCGCTCGCCGATCGCGAAATGGACGGCGACAGCCGCCGCGCCCTTCCGAACGAAGCGGCGCGCCTGCGCAGCGTCGCGCGCTTGCCGCCGGTGTTCGCGGTGCTGGCGCTGGTGCTCGCCGCGACGGCGCCGTGGCCGGTCTGGATCGCGACGGTCGTGTGCGTCGCGAGCGGCTGGGCCTATTCCACGGGGCCGCGCTTGAAGGCGCGGCCGCTGCTCGGCTCGGCGCTCAACGTGACGAACTTCGTCCCGCTCTTGTTTTTGGGTTTGTCGAGCGACGCGCTGCCGCTCGGCATGCTCGCGCTGGCAGGCGTGTTCGGCTGCTTGCTGCTGCAAAATCAGCTCCTGCACGAGGCGGCGGACGTCGAAGCGGACCGGCGGGGACGGGTGCACACGACGTTCCTGCTGCTGGGCCCGAAGGGGTCGGCCTGCCTCGCGCTCCTGCTCGGCGTGGCGGCGGCCGTGCCGAGTTTGCGCCTCGCGCTCGACACGGCCGGCCCCGCGGCGATCGGCGTGACCGTGCTGGTGCTCCCGAGTCTCGTGCTCTTTCCGATCTGGCTGGGCCGGCGCGGGGCGGACAGTCAGTCCATGGCGCGTGCCCGCGCTCTGCACCGCGGCGCGTCGCTGCTGCTCGGTGCCGCGCT
>DASXWF010001148.1:0-11296 GCA_036503835.1 Polyangiaceae bacterium
GCGGGGGACGCCGAAGGCGCCCCCCGCTAGGGACTATGCTAGGAGAAAGGGCGGATGCGCCGGGTTTTCGCTTTCCACGTCTTGGCCTTCGGGCTCGCGGGGGCGCCGCGGCTCGCGGCTGCCGAACCGGCGAGCGCTGGCGTCGCGTTCGGAGACCGATTTTTCCGCGGCACGAGCCCCGGGGAGCTGCCAGCGCCCAAGGTGCTCGTCGTGAGCTCACTCTACGCGGCATCGCTCGCGAGCATCATCGTCGGCGCGTCCAACGTGATCCGCGCGGGCCAGCAAAGCGACGACGCCGAAGCGTACAAGCTGAGCCAGCCCCCCGGATTTTGCGGCGATCTATCGAGCATGCCTTGCGCCACGTACACGGACCTGCTCGCCAAGGAGCGTTCGCTGCGCGCGTCGGGCTACGGGCTCTTCGCGGCCGGCGGGCTCGCGGCCCTCGCGGGGGCGCTCACGGCGGAGCTCTGGCCGAACGATCTCGGACCCGCTCGGGTCTCCCTGGAGCTCGGTCGAACGAGCGCGGGCCTCAGCGCCTTCGCGGAGTTCTGACCACGGGAAAGCGGAGCGTACGCTCACTCGTAGGAAATCGAACGAATCTCGACCTCGATTTCGCCGGCGGGGCGCAGAACGACCACCACGTCGCCGACGCGCCGCTTCATCAGGCTCTTGCCGAGCGGTGATTGGAAGCTGATGCGGCGCGAAGCAGGGTCGGCCTCGTCGGGGCCGACGATGCGGTACGAGCTCGATTTGCCGTGTTCGTCGAGCAGCTCGACCAGCGCGCCGAAGCGCACCTCGTCCTTTTTTGCCTCGCCGCCCTGCACGACCACAGCCGCTTCCAGACGCTTGGTCAGGAAGCGGATGCGCCGATCGATCTCGCGCAGCCGCTTCTTGCCGTAGATGTACTCGGCGTTCTCCGAGCGATCGCCCTGCGCCGCGGCGTCGGCGACCTCCTGGACGATGCGCGGGCGCTCGCTCTGCACGAGTTGGCTCAGCTCGGCCGAAAGCTTCTTGGCGCCTTCCGGCGTGAGGTAGTTCGGCATGGACTTGGCGTGTGGAGGCCGGCATCTTAGCGTAGCCGCAGCCCGCGAGCACCGCGCGGAGAGAAGGATCGTCTTGGCCGAACCGAAGCCCCAAACCGCCGGAACGCGCCGCGCGCTCCTCGTGCTCGCGCTGGCGTCGCTCGGCCTCGTGCTCCTCGTCGCGCTGCTCGGCCTGCTCTTCGTGCCTCGCTTCATCGAACGCGAGGTCGTGCGGCGTGCCCGGGAGCAAGGCGTGGAGCTCGAGCTGGGCGAGCTTTCCTACGGCTGGGAATGGGCTCAGATCGAGCACGCCAAGGCGCGCCTCGTCGGCGTTCCCGGCCTGCGCGTCGAGTTCGACAGGCTGCTCGTCGACCTGGACGGCACGGACCTCGTGCGGCTCGATTTCGCTGGAGTGCGCGTTCAGGCCGACGGCTCGCTGCCCGCGCTCGCGCTCGCGCTCGGCGCCTGGTCCAAGCGCTACCCGAATTTCTACGCCTTGCCGCTCTCGGCGCGCGGCGTCGGCGTCGAATGGCGGCCGGAAGCCGGACGCCCGCCCTGGCTCGTGCTCAAGGGTGGCACCGCGGCGAGCGCTGCGGGCAGCACCATCGTGGCCGCCGAGGCCGCCGAGGTCGCGGGGGCCGACGTGGGGCGCGTCGGCGCGAGCTGGACGAAGACCGCGACCAGCGTAGCGATCGGACTCGGCGAGAGTGAGCTCGCGAAGGCACCGCTGCGCGTCGGCGTCGACTTTTCTCTCGCGCGCCCGAAGATCACGCTCGCCCTCAGCCCGACGCCCCTGGAACGGCTCGCCGACCCCTTCGCGATTCGCCTGCCGGTGAAGGACGTCACCGGCAGCGCCGAGGTCGAGCTCGAGTTCGCGTCCCGAGAAGCCGCCTTGCCCGAACGGGGCCACGCCAAGGCCGAGCTGCGCGGCTGGATCCCGCCGCATCCCGCCGAGCTCGACGGCTTCGTGTTCGGCGACACCACGCGAGTCGAGACCGACCTCGCGCTCGCCCCGAACGGGACCGACGCCACGCTCACGAAGACCCGCATCGTCGCCGGCAAGTTCGCGCTCGAAGGCGGCGGCAACCTCACGCGCGAGGCGTCGGAGCTTCGCCTCGAGCTCGACCTCGCAGGAGCCCTCCCGTGCGACGCCCTCGCCAGCGCCGCCGCGGAATCGCGGCTCGGCAAGCTGCTCGGGCGCGAGGCGGGACAGAGAGCCGGCGCTCTCGCCAAGCAGGTCATCGGCGGCTCCGTGAAGGTTCGCGTCCAGGTCGACGCGACCACGCGCGACCTTCCCGCCGCGAGCGTGACGCGCAGCATCGGCATCGGTTGCGGCCTGCGCCCGCTCACGCTCGAAGATCTCCTGAAGCTCGGCGACACGTTGCTTCCCGAGGACCTTTCGAAGCTCCCCGAGGAGCTCGGAAAGCTCGCCACGAAACTGCCCGAAAATGGGCTACCTCCCCTGCCCTCCGGGCTGCCGCCGCTGCCCTCACGCCTTCCGCAACTGCCCACGGGGTTCCCGCGCCTGCCCTCCGCGTTTCCGAACCTGCCCCCCGTGCCTTCGGCGCGATCGCGTTGAAGCGCCGAGCTTGGAGTTCGGCCGCCGCTAGAAAGCCAAGCTGAACTTGACCGAGTAGCTGACGACGACGGGACGTCCGGACGGCGTCTTCGGAAACGCGACGGCCTCGAACGCGTCGGTCATGCACGTGCGGAACGCCGCGCCCTTGAGCTTGGTGCGCTGGCGCTCGACGCGACCCTTGCCTCCCGCGCCGGGCACGTGGAGATCCGCGCCGAAGGTGCCCTCGGTGCCGGGCGACTCGATCTCGCGGTAGCAGTCGAGGTAACGCCACGACTCGCGCTCGAGCACGGCGAGGTACTCCGCGCGGGCCTCGGCGTCCTTCGCCCCGCCACCGATGTGCAAACCGAAGCTCTTCACGCGGAGCTCCGGTAGCGGCGGACCGTTCCGCTCCAGAACTCCAGGGGGCGGAGCGGCAGCAGCGGTCGGAGCCGGAGCAGGCGCAGGTCCGGGTGGAGCAGCCGGCGCTTCCTCGCCGGCATTCGCCGGAGGCGCCGGCGCCGGAGAGCTCTCCGGCGCCGCTTCGGGCCCCGCGGAAGCCTCCGGCGGAGCTGCGGGAACGTCCGGCGTCCGGCTCTCGCGCGCCGCACCGGCGCACGCGACGAGGGCCGGAACCGCGAGCAGGAGGCCGTAAGGTCGAGGTTTCAGGATCAGAGCGTTTCCCGCCCTACTTGTTCGGTTGCGGGGTCAAGCGGAGGTAGGGCCGGACGGCCTTGTACCCCTTCGGGAAGCGTTCGGCGAGCTCCTTCGGATCCTGAAGCGCGGGAACGATCACGCAATCGTCTCCGTCCTTCCAATCGACCGGGGTCGCGACCTTGTGGCTGTCGGTGAGCTGGAGCGAGTCGATCACGCGCAGGATTTCGGTGAAGTTGCGGCCCGTGCTCGCGGGGTACGTGATGATGGCGCGGATCTTCTTGTTCGGGTCGATGATGAAGACCGAGCGCACGGTGAGCGTGTCGTTCGCTTCGGGGTGGATCATGTCGTAGAGCTTGGCGACCTTTCGATCCGGATCGCCGAGCAGCGGGAAATTCATGCTCGTGTTCTGGGTCTCCTCGATGTCGCCGATCCACTTCTTGTGATCCTCGACCGAGTCGACGCTCACCGCGATCATCTTCACGTTGCGCTTGTCGAACTCCGCCTTCAGGCTCGCCGCTCGGCCGAGCTCCGTCGTGCACACCGGCGTGAAGTCCCGGGGATGCGAGAACAGAATGGCCCACTGCTTGCCGATCCAGTCGTGGAACGCGATGCGACCGGCTGTCGAGTCCTGCTCGAAATCGGGGGCGATGCTGCCGATGTGAAGTGCCATGATTTCCTCCGAGATGGTTGGTTGGGGGCCATTGTTTGTGGCCATTCACGGCGGGGCGCGAGACGGACGTCCGTTCAGCGCTGCCGTGCCACGAGAATTTCCGGTGTAGGCTAGCCGGCGATGACGGAAGGCCGCGTCGCCCTGACCGTGCTCTTCGCCCTGGGGATTGCCTGCACGCGGCAAGCGCCCACCCCGGAGAAGCGCGCGGCGACGGCCCGCCCGGCGCCAGCGCCCTCCGCTCCGGCTCCGCCCAGGGCGGCGTCGAGCACCGCGCGAGCGGAGCCCGAGCCGGAGGCCCGCGTCGTTCAGGAGGTCCCGAGCGACGCGGGACTTCCGGGGCTGCGACTCGGCGAGCTGGCGGACGTCGGACCGGCCGCGCCCGCGACGGCCTTTGCGGACGGGGTCGCCCTCGTAGCGAAGGACGACCGGCTCGTCGTGGCGCGACTCGCGAAGCTGCCGAGCTCGAAGGCTGCGCTCGAGCCGATCGGCGAAGCACAGGACGCGTTCGCACCGCTCGCGCGCGGGCCGAGCGTGGCGGGAGGCGCCGCGTACTGGGTCTCGCAGGGGCGGCTGGTCCGGCGCGGCGTCGCGCCGGGCGCGGCGCTCGAAATCCTCGCGACGGACGCGCGCAATTCCACCCGGACTTCCGCGGTGGAGCTCGACGGCAAGGCGGCGGTCGCTTACCTCGGCCGTCCCGACGACGAGGGCACGTCGCGCGCCCGCCTCTGGTTCGAAGCCGGTCGCTCGCTCGATCTCACGCCGGAAGGCGCAGGCGCGAGCAGCGTCGCGCTCGCCAGGCACGGCGCGGGACTGCTCGCCGTCAGCATCGACGGGCGCAGCGCGATGACTCCGGTGCACGCGCGCAAGCTCGGCTGGCGGGACGGGCGACCCGAGCTCGAGCCCGACGTCGTCACCTGGGTGGCGGGCCCCGCGCAGGCCTGGACGGAGATCGTGCTCGGCTCGAGCCGCGGCCGTGCCTTCGCGCACATGCCGATCGAACGCGACGTGACGCACTTCGGGCTCGCGACGGTCGACCTCGGCGGAGATCCGACGATGGACTCGAGCATTTCGTTCTTCGACTATCCGAACGGCATCGACCTCGCGCCCGCGGCGGCGGCCGAGCTCTGCGGCCGCTCGTACTTGAGCTTTGCCCGCCCGGTCGGCAAAGCTCCGCGCTCACCGCAGGAGCTCGTCCTGGCCGAGGCCGGCGGCAACCGCTTCACCGTCGTCGCCAACGGCCGGGGCTTCGCGAGCGTCTCCCTGAGCCCTGCTCCCGGAGGCGGACTCGTCGCGTACGTCGCCGACGGGCGCACCTGGGCGCGGGGCCTGGCCTGTGAATGAGCCGAAGTGCGTCGCCGCGCGTCTAAACGAAGGCATGCGGACGAACTCGTGGGCACTGGTGTGGGTTGCTCTCTTCCTCGCGGGGTGCGGAGCCAAGGAAGCACCTCCAGCCCAAGCGCCGGAGTCAGTGCAAGAGCGGGCGCCGGCTCCGGCGACCGAGTTCGCGGAGCCGGTCCCACCGCCGCCCGCTCCGGCGGCGGGAGCTCCCGGGGGCAGCCGAAACGAGCTCGAGAGCGGTAGTGACAAAGATTCCATCGCTACCGCGGAGGCGGAATTCGAGCAGGCGCGCGCCGAGCTCGACGCGGCGCTTCCGGGAGCGAAGCGCGACCAACCGGCTTCGGGCGCCGCAGCCCCGTCCCGGTCGCGGCCGTCCGACTCGGCGGCCGAGGAAGCCCCGAAATCGAAAGCCGAGAAGAAGTCGAGCGAGAGTGGGTGCGCGACCGCCTGTCGCGCCTTCGCGTCGCTCGGCCGCGCCGCCACCGCCGTGTGCCGGCTCGCTGGTGACGAAGACGCTCGCTGCACGCGTGCGAAGGGCATCGTGAGCGAAGCCGAGCGCCGCGTGGCAACCTGCAGCTGCCGCAAGGAATGACACTCGCCGAGCACGGAACAGGTTCCACCTCCGCCGTCACCGGCCGTCTGGCGCCGAGCCCGACGGGGTTGCTCCACCTCGGCCACGCGCGCACGTTCCTGATCGCCTGGTGGCACGCCCGCTCCCGCGGCGGTCGCATCGGCTTGCGCATCGAGGACCTCGATGGACCGCGCGTGCAGGCACGCTTCGCGGACGCCGCGCGGCGCGATCTCGAATGGCTCGGCCTCGATTGGGACGGTGCGCCGAGCCTCCAGTCCGCGCACCCGGAGCGCTTCGAATCCGCCGTCTCCCGCCTGCTTTCGCAGGGCGACGCTTATCCGTGCATCTGCAGCCGCAGCGATCTCGCCAGCGCGCACACCGCCCCGCACGCCGGGGATCGCGAGCCCCGTTACCCCGGCACGTGCAAGGGCCGCTTCGCGAGCGTCGCCGACGCCGAGCGCACGAGCGGTCGATCGGCGGGCGTGCGACTCGCGGTTCCCGCCGGCACGGTCACGATCGAGGACGATGTCTCCGGCGTCTACACGGCCGACGTCCAGGCGGAGGTGGGAGACTTCTTGATCGGCCGCCGCAGCGGCGCGCCCGCGTACCAGCTCGCCGTCGTGGTGGACGACGCCGCGGAAGGCGTCACGGAGGTCGTGCGCGGCGACGACCTGCTCGCGAGCGCCGTGCGGCAGTGGCACGTGCAGCGCGCCCTCGGGTTGTCCCACCCGCGCTGGGCCCACGTCCCGCTGGTCACGAACGAGCACGGGCGCCGCCTGGCGAAGCACGCCAACGACCTCGCGCTCGCCGAGCTCCGCGAGCGCGGCGTCGACCCGCGCGCCGTGGTGCGCTGGGCGGCGGGTAGCTGCGGGCTGGCGAGCGAAGGGCTCGTCACGGCCCGCGAGCTCACGCCCGCGTTCCGGCTCGAGCGGGTGCCCCGCACCCCCGTGCGCGTGAACACCGAGCTCGGCGCGGCGCTGCTTCCAAACGGGTGAAATCGAGCGGGAGCAGCGGGCGCGCTCCCGCCCGCGCCTTCGCCCGGCTCCCGGTGTAGCCTCGACCGCAATGTCCGCCCGAGAACGCACCGAAGGGCCCTTGTTGTTCGGCCATCCCGCAGGCCTGTTCACCCTGTTCTTCGCCGAGATGTGGGAGCGCTTTTCCTACTACGGGATGCGCGCGCTCCTCATCTTCTACATGCTGAAGGGCTTCCTCGGCTACGACGACTCGCGCGCGTACGCCGTGTACGGCAGCTACACGGCGCTCGTCTACATGACGCCCTTCTTCGGGGGCATGCTGGCCGATCGCCTGCTCGGCTGCCGCCGCGCCGTCGTGATCGGCGGCCTGCTGATGGCGTCGGGGCATCTGTTGATGACCGTGGAGAACGACAGCGCCTTCTTCGGGGCGCTCGGCCTGCTCGTCGCGGGCAACGGCTTCTTCAAGCCGAACATCTCGACCATGGTCGGCAAGCTGTATGCGCCGGGCAGCACGCAGCGCGACGGCGGCTTCACGCTCTTTTACATGGGCATCAACCTCGGCGCGGCGCTCTCGCCGCTGCTGTGCGGTTACATCGGGGAGACGTACGGCTGGCACTACGGCTTCGGCCTCGCGACGATCGGAATGCTGAGCGGCCTCAGCATCTTCGTCGCGCCGGTCCGGGTGGCGCAGGTCGTGATCGGCTGCGGCGCGCTCGCCACCGCGCTCGCGCTGATCGTCTTCCGGCCCGCGAATCCCTACTCGTTCGCCGTCAACGTGTTCGTCGCCGCCGCGCTGCTGGGGGCCGCGAGCGTCGCCTGGGTCGGGCTCGGCCGTGGCGGCCTGCCGAAGGAAATCGGCGGCCCCCCCGATCCCGCGAAGCTCAAGCAGCGCGTCGGACCGCTCAGCGCCGAATGGGCCGTCTACCTGGGCGCCATCGTGACCGTGCCGGTCGTGGCCCTGCTCATCTCCGGGTTTTCGCCCTTCACCGCGGACAAGAAGCCCCTTTTGCTGCTGTCCCAAGACCTGATCCAGGGTTTGCAGCAGAGCACGAGCCCCGCCGTGCGCGTGATCGCGGTCGTTGCCGAAGAGATCAGCCGCCCCGCGGGTCTGATCCTGACCGTAACGGGTGTGTTCGCGGTCGCCTACCTCACCCGGCAGCTCTTGCGCTTCGGCAAGGTCGAGCGGGAGCGGCTGCTCGTCGCGCTCATCCTCACCTTCTTCTCGATGCTCTTCTGGTCCTTCTTCGAACAGGCGGGAAGCTCGATCAACAACTTCACCGATCGCAACGTGGACCGCGTGGGCGAACGGCGCCGCGTCGAAGCGAGCGACGTCGGGAAAACCCTGAATTTCCAGCCGACGCAGGAGCAGGTAGGCTACAGGAACGGCGAGCGGCTGTTCACGCTGCGCGAGCTCGACGAGCTCCGCGCCCGGCACGGCGAGGATCCGGATTTCCAGATTGCCTGGCGTGTCGGTCCCGACAACGTCGGGATGGGCATCGGCGAGCGTGCCGACGAGGTACCGGCGAGCGTCTTCCAGGCGACCAACGCCGTCTTCATCCTGGTGTTCGGCCTCGTGCTCACCTCGCTCTGGGGCTTCCTCGCCAAACGCAAGCTCGAGCCGAGCACGCCCGTGAAGTTCGCGCTCGGCCTCCTGCAGCTGTCGCTCGGCTTCGTCGCGATCTGGTACGGAGCCCGGGTGGCCGACAGCCGCGGCCTCGTGGGGGCGCTCTGGCTCGTGCTCGGCTATTTGTTGCACACGACCGGCGAGCTCTGCCTGTCCCCGGTCGGCCTGAGCATGATCACCCGGCTCTCCCCGGCCGTGCTCGTCAGCACGATGATGGGAAACTGGTTTTTGGCCAGCGCCTTCGCCCAGTACCTGGCGGCCATCATTTCGCAGTTCACGAGCGTGAGCCACGGCAGCGGTAAGCTCCCTCCCCTGCCGACGGATACCCTCGGGGTTTACGGCGGCGTCTTCGGCAAGATCGCGCTGGTCTCGATGGTCTCGGCCCTGATTTGCTTCGCGCTGGCCCCCCTACTCAGGCGCTGGATGCACGAAGAGGAGAAGGCCTGAGGCCCCTCGCGGTCACGCCAGCGTTTCGCTACCGCTTGCGTTATTTCATAGTTGAAATGAAAACCGCTTCAAATCCAATCCAACTATTTGAAATCACGTAGGCGTGGACATGGCACGCGGCGTGCTTATGTTATCCCTCGAAGGCGGCGCCCTTGGTGCCCCCCCCTCCGCCTCGGTCGCCGCCTCCTTACTCCTCAGCGGCCTGGAGCCCCCCCTAGCTCCAGGCCGTTGTCTTTTTTGTCGGCCGGGGCCCTCGCGGCAGGCAGCCGGCCGCTCTCAAGCGCAGAGCAGCTCGTCCAAACGAGCGACGGCCAGGACGCACAGCCGCGAAAGACCGTCGGGATCGCTCTGACGGAAGCAGCGCCCTTCACGCCCGAGCTCGAGCATGGCCGCCAGGTGAGTTCCGAAGGTGAGCGGGATCATGACGACGCCGGCTAGCCGGCGGTCGCCGAGGCGTTCGGCGAGGAGCCGCTCGGCCGTACCGTCGGAGGGCTTGCCCGCGAGACGCTGCCCCGTCTTCGCGAGCTGATACGCCGGATCATGAGGAGAGACCACCTGCCCCAGGTTGTCCTCGAGGCCGCCGAGGGCGATGGAGGTGACCAGCAATTCGAGCGGGGCGCGTTCGACGTGCAGGAGCCCCCGCGTCGCCCGCGTCGCCTCGGCCGCGCCTCCGAGCAGTGACGCGAGCACCGCGCGCTCGTCACGAGCACGCGCGATCTCGGCCGCCGCGCGCTGGAAGTCGCCGACCGAACCGGACTTTCCGCGAAGCGCCCTCACCTCGCGCAGCTGTTCGAGGTCGCGCCATTCTTCGGAGCCCGCCTCGCGCACGCGGCAGTCGAGCGGCACCCGGCCGTGACGGATCCCGCGCAGCAGGAGCTCCGTTCGCACCGGTCCAATCGTCACCTCGCCGTTCGAGACCACCCAGAGAGGAGAAGGTGTGGTCTTCGCGTGTACCGAAAGCTGCATGCTGCCTCTTCTCCGCCGAGCGAAAGGGCCCGGGCCGGCCCATGTTCGGGCGGCGTGCGCCGAGGGGCCAAACAAACGCCGCTCGCGCACCACTACTTACGGAACGGGACTCCAGAACCTGCCACGAAATCCCGGATTTTCCGACTCAGCTGCGCTTATGGAACCACGCCAGCGTTTCGACGTGGTGCGTTTGGGGAAACATATCGAAGCAGACGATCGCGTCGAGGTCGAAATTTTCCGCGAGCAGCGCACGAGCATCGCGCGCGAGCGTGACGGGATCGCACGCGACATACGCAATCGTTCGCGGTTCGAGCCGGAGCAAGGGCACGATCGCTTCCTTCGCTCCCGCTCGCGGCGGGTCGAGCACCGCGAGGTCGAAACGCCGCCCGGCGCGAGCCAGACGCGAGAGGCTCGCCTCCACGTCGCCGGCCACGAGCTCGACTTCGAGCTTCTGCGCCGCGAGCCCTGCTCGCAGCGCGTTCACCGCCTTGCGATTGTGTTCGACCGCCACGCCGCGCAAACCGGCGCGCGCGAGCGGCACGGAGAAGTTTCCCACCCCCGAATAGAGGTCCAGAAAGGTCTCCGCGGAGCGCGCCTTCGCGCCGTCGAGCACGTGCGTGACGAGCTCCGCGTTCACGGGCCAGTTCACCTGCGTGAACGCGCCGGGCGGCACCTCGAGGTACGCGCCGCCCGGAAGCTCGTAGCGCCGCAGCGGCCCTTGAGCGCCCGCGGTCGTGACCCTCGCTCGACCCTGGAGGAGCGCGCGGAGCTCCTCCAGCGCGCCCGCGTCCACCGCCTCGCCCGCCCTCGGAACGAGCTCGAGGTCCACGCTCGGCTCGCCGGGGGCACGGCGCAGCTCCGCCGCCTCGAAGCGGGCGAGCGCGGCGCGCGCGGCCTGGGACAAGCTCCCGAGCGCACCGATGACGGCGTCGAGCTCCGGCAGGACCACCGCACAGCTCGACAGCCTCACGAGCTCGTGCGTGCCGCGCCCGAAGAAACCGACGTGCCCTCGCACGTCGATGTGGAGCCGCACGCGCGAGCGATAGCCGAGCGCTTCGCCCGCGCTCACGATGGGAGGCGGCTCGGCGAGCTTCAGGGCGCCGACCCGCGCCAGCGCTTCGGCCACGAGCGCCGCCTTGTTGCGGAGCTGTGCGGCGTGCGAAAGCGCCATCCAATCACACCCGCCGCACGCTTGCGCGACGGGGCAGGCCGGGGTCACACGCTCGGGTCCAGGCTCCCGAAGCTCGAAGCGAGCGACACGGAGAAAGCTCTTCTTGTCCGCGATCTCGAGCGGACGCACCAGATCGCCCGGCAGCGCGCCGGGCACGAACACCGAACGGCCGTCGGGCAGACGCGCGTACCCGTCCCCGCCTGGAACGAGCTTCTCGATCCGGAACGGAGCGAGCGCGCTGCTGCGTCGGTTTCCCTCGCCGGTTTTTTCGCGTGGCGTATGGCTACCCTCGCCGATCGTG
>DASXWF010001149.1:0-6544 GCA_036503835.1 Polyangiaceae bacterium
CCTGAAGACCATGGAGGCCGTCGGAGGCTCCACGAGCCGTGCCGCCGAGATGCTCGGCATCAGCGTGCGCAAGATCCAGTACAAGCTCCAGGAGTACGGCGCCCCGGCGCGCTCTCGCACGAATCCACCCGCCGCGTCCGGCGACCTGGAACCGACGCCGACCGAACACTGACGGTCCCTTTCAGCACTTCTCCCGCCATTCGAAGCCCGTTCGCGCCGGGGGAAATCTACATCCACCGCTGCGACTGACGGCGTGAATCGGCAGCACGCTGAAGGACCTTCAGCGTGCCTGCATTGCCACACACCTTGCCGCGCGGCCCCCGTTTACCCGTGATCGCGCGTGAACCGTAAGCGCGGCGCGGCCCGCTTTCGGTGGCGCGCTGATTGCAATCAGCCGAGCCATGCTGCGGGCCCTGGTCCTTGCGCTGGGTGGTGCCGTCTTCTTCGCCGGCTTCGCGGGGTGCGCGTTCGTCATCGATTGTGAGACAGGCGAGCGCAGATGCTCGGGTGACACGGTCGAGCAATGCGTGAGAGCCGACGACGGTTGTCCCAGGTGGGAAACCGTGGAGAACTGCTCTTCGTTCTACAGCGCCCACTGCTCGCGAGGAGAATGCAGCTTCGTCAAGTGATCAATCGTCGCTACGAGTGACGCGCCGCCTGCGCGCCAAGCCGAGCGCCAGCGCGAGCCACGCGAGCGCGAGCGGGCCGGACGTCTTCGTTCCGCCGACGCGACAACCGCAACCGCCGTCGTCCTTCGATGTTCGAGCGGAACGTCCGCCGTCGATTCCCGCCTGGCCGGCGGTTGCGCCCGCTCGCCCGCCCGTACCGGCGCCGCCGGTGCTCGTGGTGCCGCCGGTGCTCGTCCCGCCGGTACCGCTTCCGCCACTTCCGCCGCGACCGGCGTTGCCCGCGCCGGAGCCGTCGTCTCCCGCCTCGCCCGCCCCTTCGCCTCCCTGCGACATCGACGCGCCGCTGCCGCCGCTCGCAGCGCTTCCACCCGATGAAGTGCCGGCGCCGCCGCTCGAAGACGAAGTTCCACCGCTGCTCGTGCCGCCCGAACCCGCGCCTGCCGTTCCACCGCTTCCGGGATCCGGCGCCTCCTCACAGGTGCCCGCGTTGCAGCTTCCCCGCTCGCCGCAGGCCGAGTCGTCCGGCAGCGGTTCGCAGGCACCGTTGCTCGAGGAGCCGGAAATCAGGCTGCACCCCCGGCAGTCGAGGTTCCCGCCCGCGCAGGTACTCTCGCAGCAGACGCCGTCGACGCAGCTGCCCTCCGCGCAGTCGGCGTTCGTGTTGCAACCTCCGCCCAGCGTCGAATCGGTGGTCGAATAGGTGCGCACCCGCACGCGCGGAACGGCATAGCCCGCCGTGTCGTCGTACAGCGTGTACGCGACGAGCACGCGGCCGTTCGGCGTCGCGGCGATCGCGCGCGTCTCGATCGAGCTCATGCTGTCGTCGCTTTCGCTCACGGTAAGCGGCATCTGAACGCTGCCGGTCGTCGTCACGCCGCCGAGTCGCGTGCTGTAGGTGATGCCGCCGTTATCGACGAGCGCGGAATTCCAGATGACGGCGTGGCGAGAACCGTCGAAAGCCGCCGCGGGAAAGCTCGGAACCGTGCCGCCCGTCGAAGTGCTTCCTTGCACGACGATATCGAGCGGCGTCGTATCGAGGAGGTCGAGATCGGAATCGATGCGAGCGCCGCGGATCGCCGCGGGCGAGCTGTCCCGCCAGACCACGAGATACTGGCCGCCGCCGAAGCTGAGCTCGGGGTAATAGCTCACCTGAATGTCGGGCGGAGTCAGCGTTTGCGGGGTGGAATCGATCGGCTGCCCGTCGGCGCCCACCCGAACCCCGAGGATCTCGTCGTCGCCGCTCCAGGCGACGAGAAACGCGTTCCCGTCCGACGCGAGCGCCGGGCGAAAAGCGTCATCCGCCACGAGCACGGGCGCGGCATCGAGCACCTCGCCGTTCGGGCTGACGCGCGTGGCGACGGCGTTCCAGAGCGAACCCTCCGAACGCCCGCCGACCACGAGATAGTTCCCGGCGCCGAAGGCGATGCGCGGGTCGTAGGCATCGGCCGCGATCGGAAAGACATCGGACTCGAGCTCGCCGTCCGCTCCCACGAAACGCCCGTAGAGCGGGCTCACGTCGGTGACGCCCTCGTTCCACGCGACCAGGTAGCGCGTGCCGTCGCTCGCGACCGCGAGCGTCGCACGCGACACCAACTCCGAGCGCACGGCGACGGCAGCCGTTCGGCGCACGGCTCCCTGCGCGTCGAGCGCCGTCGCGTAGACCCGACTCGAGCCTTCGCGGTTATCGAGCCAGACCAGCAGAAAGCCCTGCGCGTTACCGGCGGCGATCGGCAACTCTTGCTTGTTCACCGCGAGCGAGACGAGCTTGCCCGTTGCGTCGAGAGCGTCCCCGGCCTCGCTCACGCGCCCCGCGTAGACCGCCGCGCCGCCGTGGCGCTCGTCCTGCCAGGCGAGCAGCGCGTTCTCCCCGTTGCTCGACAGCGACAGCCCGTACTGCGCGCGCGGCCCCACGAACAGCTCGCGCTGCGCCGTGCCGAGCACGTTCCCGTCGAGATCGAAGCGCGTGACGGCCACGACCGCCGCGTCACCGTCCGCAGGCGGCGAAGCGAGCAGCACCGTAGCGCCGACCCTGGCGAGCGCAGGCGCGCCGAAGTTCGTGCTACTCGCCGGCCCGACGAGCGCGGCCTCCGCGCGCGGCTCGAGCGTCTCGGCATTCCGGCGCTGCACGTAGACCCCTCGAGCCTCACCGGTTCCCTGCAGCGACCCCACCCAGATGTCGTCCCCGTTCGGAAGCAGCGAAAGCGTCGAGTATGACAGCGGACCGAGATTCGCGGGCTCGCCGTCGAAACCGTCGAGATCGGCCGCGACGCGCGCGAGAAAAGCGCCTGCGGAGGTCTGATACATCAGCAGCGCCCCGTCCGCGTCGCTCGCGAGCAGCGGCTCCGAAACATCGCCGCCGGTCGTCGCGCCCGCCGCCAGCGTCCGCGTCGTCTCGTCGAGCACCACACCTGAAGAACTCACGCGGGCCGCCTCGATGGTCGGCGTCGGATCGTCCAGCAACCACGCGACCACGAAATTCTCCCCGTCGAACGCCACCGCCGGCTTCACGGCATCGTAGAAGCCGTCCTCGGTCGAGATCGCGAACGGATCACTCGCGAAGCGCCCGTCCTCGCCGAGCAAAATCCCGCGCACCACCCAATACGGCGCATCGTCGCCGCGCTCCTGCCAAGCCAGAAGGTAGTTCTCTCCGTCGAACGCGGCCGCCGGGTCACTGCGCTCGGGTCGCGTCGCCGGCGGTCGAAGATTCTCCCGATCCAGCAACGTCCCGCCGGCACTCACGCGCGCGACCGCGACGTCCTGCTCCGCGCCGCGATCGTCGCTCCACACCACCAGGAAACCCTCGTCGCCCGCGCTACTCTGGGGTGCGAACGAAACCTCGACGGGCCCGAGCACCGGAACGTCCACGCCCTGCGGGGCGGGCGCCAGCGTGAGCGCCTCCACCTCGCTGACCAGAGCCTGTGACACCACCGGCCTCTCCGAGCATCCCAACAGACAGACCACCACCAATCCGAGAAACGGGCGCATGAATCCTCCGGGCACCAAGCGCGCGATTGTACTGAGCGGGACCGCCACGCCGCAAGACTAGCCGCGGAGCCCTGATCTCCTCGAAGGTCTTCCGCGCTCGGCAACGCGCCGAGTGCCCTAATTCTCGGGCGAGCTCGGCACGTCTTGAGGCACGCGCGGGGGAGCGTAATTGCGCTTCCTCGCAGCGGCCTCGGCTTCCTCCAGGGAGCCGAACACCGGATCATCGGGATCGAAGTGAACCCCGCCGCACGAGACGCCGACCGCGCTCACGCTCGTGATCGTTCCAATCGATTTCGCCACATATCGCCCCTGTTCGCTATCGAAGAGGCAGGCATACAAATCCGCTCCAACGACGAACGCCATGAGTGGCCAAATACTGCGAATCGGGGCAGACGCAAATTGAGCGCGCGAGATGCTGAATGTCTCGTCACGCGGTAGTTCGAGCAGCCTGACTGAAAAAGGCTCGTCCCGGACAGGGGTAAGGCCGTCCCGGACACGGGTATGCCCGTCCCGGACAACGATGAGGCCGTCCCGGACACGGGTAGGCCCGTCCCGGACAACGATGAGGCCGTCCCGGACACGGGTGGACTCGTCCCGGACACGGGTGAGCCGTCCCGGACAGGATCGACCCGTCCCGGACAGGATTAAGGCCAGCTCTAGAATGGAGTTCCGGGAGAAACGAGCAACGCCGCCAGATCCTTCGCATTCAGCACCGCATAGTCCCTCACGCAATTGTTGAAGCTCGCATGCACCTGCCTGGCCTCCCGCGCGAGCCTTCGCACCGACGACACCCAGAGCACGAGCTCCACTTTTGTATATACATTGTCGAACGGCTCGTGCACCGTCGCCCCGCGCTTCGTCCATCTGCGCGGTTCCGCCCATGGAAGCGAACGATCGAGTCGTCTTGCCCCGCACCGTTCCCGAAACTCTATCGCTTGCAGTAGCCGGATGAGCTGCAGTAGCCGGCGGCGCAGGCGGGGCTCTGGAGGTAGTCACAGACGTCGCCGAGTTGGCCGTTGCCCTTCGGCTGGCAGGTGTCGCCGGCACAGGCGAGGGTGCGAGCGTCGCAATCGAGGTAGTGGTCGTCTCGAAAACCGCACGGGTCGCCGGCGTTCGGTTGGACGATGATCGCTTCGCAGACGCCCACGCATTCGGCGTTCGGTCCGCAAGCGGTTCGGTTCACGGGCTCGCATTCTTCGCCGAGGTCGAGTGTGGGCGTGCAAGTCGAGTCGAGGCAGTAAAGACCGGGGTTGCAGCCCGCATGGTGCCACTGGTCCCCGTCGAGCCAGGTGCCGCAGGGTTCGCCGTCGTCACCGTCAGGGGAGGTCACCGAGGCCGCGCACACGCCAGCGCCATCGCGCTCGACGCATACGGGAACTTCGTCGGGTCGGGATGCGCACTGTTGAGGCACCACGCACGGGGAGTCGTGCTCTCCCAGGGGCACGCAGTGCTGTTGGTCCGGTCCATCAGTGGGCGGCCCGCACAGTGCCTGGCCGGAGCATTCCTCGCTGGTCGTGCAGGGTTCGCCTTCACCCAAGGTGCCTTCGTACGGGTTGTGGCAGACCCGCGGAACTTGGAATGAGCATCCCTCTGCCGAGAGGCGCAGGCAGTCGGCGGCGAGGGTAGGGTTCAGTCGTGTGCGGCCCGCACGCAGCGCAGCTTCCAAGTCCGGTAGCAGCTCCACGTCCGCGTAGTTGAGCAGGCACCGTGTCTGTTCGTTCGTGCTCGCGAGGCCGCATTCGAAGCCGTGGTCGCAGCTCGCCTGCGCGCGCGAAAGGACGAACGCGCGAGCTTCCTCGACGGCTTCGTTGGGGAGCTCGTCCTTACCACGATCCGGCGCCTGGCTTCGCGCGCAGGAGCCCAGCGACGCCGCGGCACACAGCACGCTTGCGAGGCGTCCGAGGTTCATGGATTTCCAGCGCACGTTCGACGACCCACCGACCATCGAGGTCAACTTAGCATTCCTCGCTCAGGACCACGCCGCCACGGCCACAATCCCGAGCGCCCCGGCCGCCAACATCGCCCCGAGCGCCGGCACCACCTGCTTCCCGAGCTCCCGCCCGCCAATCAACGTCGCCAGCGCCGCCTTCATCACCGTATTCACGACCGTCGCGAGCACGATCGCCGACGCCGCCGCGTTCCGCAGCGCCTCGCTGGACCCGAGCTCCGCGAGCGACAGCGCCACCGCATCCGCATCCGCGAGTCCCGCAAACGCAGCTGAAGCGTAGATCCCCCGCGTCCCCAGGTACTTCTGCGCCGCCGCCGACACGAAGAGCACCACTCCGTAAATGAGCCCGAACTGCACCGCCCGGATCAGTTCGAACGGATTGTGAAACGTGACTTCGTTCTCCGCCCGGCGCTCCCCGCCGCGCAAGTAGCGCAAGAACGCGAACGCATACCCCGTCACCGCCATCGCGCCGAGCGGTAGCCAAAGCCGCGCGACCAGCCGCCAGTCGACGACCCCAATGATGACGAGCAGTCTCGGCGCCAGCGTCGAGCACGCCGCGATGATTCCGATTCCAGCGAGCCGCGCGAGCGCCGGCTGCTCCTTCGTTCTCGCGGAAAGCGCCAGCGTGAGTGCAGTCGAGGAAACGATGCCGCCCACGAGCCCGGCCATGAGCAGCCCGCGACGGCTGCCGATCCAGCGTGCGGCGACGTACCCCGCGAAGCTGACGCCGGCGACCAGCGCGATCATCAAGCCGATCTTGTAGGGGTTGAGGACCTGGAGGGGGCCGTACGTGCGGTTCGGCAGGAGCGGGATCACCACCGAAGCGAGCAGGATGAATTTGACGGTGGCGTAGATGTCGTCGCTCGAAAGTTTGGCGACGAAGCCGTGGAGAGGGCGCTTGAGCGCCAGGAGGGCCATCGTCGTTGCTGCCACTGCCGCGGCGAGTAGATAGCGTTGCGCATCCGGCAATAGCTCGGGGGTG
>DASXWF010001150.1:0-14586 GCA_036503835.1 Polyangiaceae bacterium
TCGGCGTCGCGGGGGCGTTTTTCGTCCACGGACTGCTGAATGCCGCGAACGTCTTTTCTGCTCCACGCGCGCGGCACGCACTCCGACGACACCGGGAGCGGCTGCAGCGAGGGAAGCCCTCTCCTCGGGAACTGAAGCGAATCGAGGCTGATTTCCTTCAGTCCGAGCGGCCCGTTTCGCACGGGCTGCTCGCGGTGCCGCTCGGGCTCGGCGCGGCCGTCGCCGTGCTCCCCGCCTTCGACGATGACTCGAACGGCACCGAGCAGACCATCAGCATCGTCGGCGCCAGCGTCCTCGCGCTCGGTTGCCTGTTCAGCGCGATCACGCTCGACCTGACGTCGTCGTACCTCGCCAATATCGAGGCGAGCGGGCTCGAACTCTCGATGACACCTTCGCGCATGGACCTCGCCTACCGGTTCTGACGAAGGTTGCGGGCGGCGGTTTCGCCGCGTGCGCGCGTTCGACGAACGGCGGGAGCTATGGACACGCGATCGGCTCGTAGCCGATCGCGATGTCGTCGTAGTAGACGGTGTTCATCGGTCCGCCGTACAGGGCCCAGCCGAAGCCGATCTGCGTCGGGTTTTGCGGGAGGACTCCGTTGCCGGAGTGCCAATCCGACATTTGCTTGGCATCGACCGCAAGCGTGTCCCCGACGTAGAGCTGGGCGTCGCTGTTGGGGAAGTCGAGCTTGCCGCGCAAACACTTCCATTCGTTCGCGACCGGAGCGAGACAGAGCATGCACGAAGGCTGCGCGAACGGATTCGGACTCAGACCGTCGCCGTCGGCAGCGAGGTTCGCGTGATATGCGTTCGCCTGACCGCCGAAGCGAATCTCCTGGCTTTCCATGCCGGGACTAGCCTGAACGAACGCAATGTGGTTCGCCCAGTCGGCGTTCGCGAACTGCATCCAGACCTTGAAGTAGACGACGCCGTCCGGCAGCGGAAAGACCGTGCGGTTGATGAAGTACTTCGGGCCGTTCATGCCCACGACCTTCACGGACTGATTGCCGCCGTGCTTCTGCTCGGTCGAGAGCGCGATCGTGCCCTGACCGGTGCCGGCCATCTCCCACTTCGTGCTGTCGAGCATGGCGCCTTCGAAGTCGTCCACGACGAGAGCGCTCGAGCCGCCGCCGGTACCGCCGGCGCCTCCGCCCGCGCTGCTCCCGGATTCTCCGCCGCTGCCCGCCGTCACGCCGCCCGTGCCGCCACCCGCGGCTCCCGCGCTACCGGCGGTTCCGCCCGCACCGGCACCGGTTCCAGCCGTGCCGGCAGCCGAACCCGCCGAACCACTCATGCCCGCAACGAGGCTTCCGGCGACGCCGGCGCTCGTACCGGCGCTTCCACCGGTTCCGCCTTGTCCCGCCGAACCGCCCGCCGTCATCCCGGCTCCGGCGGAGGCACCGGCGCTGCCCGCTTGCTGACCACCGGTTCCAGCACCGCCCGTTGCGGGGGTGCCGCCCTGGCTGCCGGCGGTACCCGCCGCGTTGCCGCGACCGGAGCTCGAGTCCGGCGGCGGTGCTTCGTCACCGCAAGCGACCGTGATGAACAAGAACGCGAAGAGGGGGAGTGATCGAACGGACATACGGTAGAGGACGTCAGTATAGCGTGTTACGTTCGGGTCGTGGTGAGAGGGCCTTCCGTTCTATTGTTGCTGCTGCTCGCCGCTTGTGGCGGATCCGAGGGACGGGAGTCGCCGTCGAAAAGCGGGGCTGGCGCGGCAGGGGCAGGTGCAGGCGGTTCTGCGGGGAGCTCGGGAAGCGGCGGCGCGGGCCGAAGCACCGCGGGCAGCGATAACGGAGGCAGCGCGACGGGAGGACGGACCGACGGCGGCACCACGGGTGGACAGACGGAAGGCGGCGGCGCGGGCACGAGCGACGCAGGTGACGACGCCGGAACGGCCGGAGCGGAGTCTTCCGGCGGCGGGAGCGGAGGCAGCGCCGAGACGAGCGGCGACGCGCGCGACTTCTGCCCGCGCTTCGTCGACGAGTATTGCGGTCACGTCGCCCGCTGCGACTGCGGAGACGGTTCCGAACGAGCGTGTCGCGACTACTACGCCGAAGTCTGCGACGACCCCGAAGGGTACTTCATGCCGTTCGTGAACGCGGTCGAAGCCGGCGCTCTCCAGTACCATCCGCAGGCGCTCGACGCGGCTTTCGAGGGCCTCGGGCAGGGCGAGCGCTGCAACGGCTTCTTCCTCGACGCGGGCTACGACAGCGCGGCGGCGTACGGATTTCGCGGCGTGTTCACGGGCACGAAGGAACGCGGCGAGGAGTGCTTGCTACCCGTGGCGCACCAGGGCGGCGTCAGCGACTGCCGCGAAGGGCTGCTCTGCCGGAGGCACGAAGGCGCGGAAGGCGCCTGGTGCGTCGAACTCGCGGGCGAGGCTCAGGCCTGCGATACCACCAGCGATCCTTCGCGCATCTGCTTCGAGGTCCGGCCGCCCGACGTCGACAACGAGTTCGGGAGCTCCTTCGCCGCGCTCGGCTGCGTGCCGGACGGCCCCGGGCTCGACACCGGTACCTGCCGGAAGAACCTGCCGAACGGCAGCCCCTGCCGTTCCGACGGCATGTGCGAGAGCATGCGCTGCGCGACCCCGGACGATGCCGGAATCTGCGCCGAACGGCTCCCGGACGGCGAGCCCTGCGGCTCGGCAAGCGACTGCCTGAGCGGAGCTTGCCGCGACACGGACACCGACACACCGACCTGCTCCGGGCCGCTCGCGAACGGCGAGTACTGCGGCTTCAGCGACGCGAGCTGCGCGAGCGGCAAGTGCCATTCTCCGGGAGCCGGCAGCGGGACCAGCGGAGGAGTGTGCGGAGACTACGTCGAGCTTCCGGCCGGAGCTGCCTGCACGGACAATTTCCAGTGCGCCGACTCCGCTCCTCGCTGCAGCGGCGGCGCGTGTCGCGGGCGAGTGTGCCAGGGCTTCAGCCCGGAGTGAGGCGCGCTCACTCTTCGACGAGCTCGACGCCGAGCCGTTCGCGCGGCCGCCAGCCGAGATCGCGTTCGAGCGCGCTGATATCGACCAGCGTCTGGATCTGCTCCAGCGGACGGCGCAGCGGCACGCCCGGATAGAAGCGCTCGATGAGCGCGGCGAGCTCGACGTTCTCGACGCGCAGCGTCTGCGCGGGAAAGTATTGGTGATAGCCAGGCTTGGCGCGCTCGAGCACGCCGCCGACGAGCTCCGCCGCGTCTTCGAAGCTCAAGTACGCGGTGGCTTCGCCGAGGTAGAGCGCGTCGCGCTGCACCTTGCCGTTCGCCGCGAGCACGCGCTGCCGCAGCCAGTCTCCGACGATCATCGGATAGCGGAGGACCGTGGCGGCGAGCGCCGGTCGAGCCTGCGCGGCCACCTTCAGGAGCTCCTCCCCGAGCTGCTTGCTCTGCGCGTACGGGTTCAGACCGGGGTTTTGCGGGGCGTCGCCGTCGAGGGGGAGGTACGGAAGGCCCTTCGGATCCGCGCGCACGCCGTCGCTCTGCACGGTGACCTGCACCGAGCTCGCGAACACGATGTGCTCGAGGCCGAGGTCCAGCGCGGCGTTGAACGCGTACGCGTTCATGGCGACGTTTTCGGCGAGCAGTCGCTGCGGCGAAGGGCCGTTGAAGCGATTCGGGTGGTTGCCGAGATGGACGAGCGCCTGGGCGCCCTCGAGCAGCGGGTAGAGGGCGTGCTCGTCGAGCAGGTTCTTCGGAGTCAGCGGGACACCGAGGTCCCCTCGATATTTCGCGTCCGTGGCCACCACCTCGTGGCCGCGCCGGAGCAGCGCGGCCACCGTGGCCGATCCGAGCTTGCCGGCCGCGCCGGTGACGACGACTTTCATGTCGGTGCGGTGCACACTACCGCGGAACCGTCGCCAGATACGTCTCCGGGTTCGCGAGGCTGCCGGCCTCGAGCTCCGGCGTGCCGAAGGCCTGTCCGAACGTGATGAAGAAGCCGCCTGGGAACGTGCTCTGCCCGGCCACGGGATTGAGCGGGAACGCCCAGTCGGCCCGAAATACCGTGCGGTCCGCCTGGGGAAAGAGGATGCGCAAGCCGAGCCCCACGGACTGGTGCGGCGAAAGCTCCGCGAACGATCCGGCGGCGTGGCCCACGTCATAGAACGCGGCGAGCCCGCTCTGCGCGGTGAGGATGTCCACGGAGGCCGTCCGAAACTCGAGGTTTGCCGCAAAGTACGTGGCGCCCGAGAAGCTCTTCTGAAAACCGCTCGAGGGATACCCGCGCAGCCGAGTGTCACCGCCGAGGCCGTAGCGCAGGTTCAGGTGGTTCCTGTAGCGCTGCCGGAACGCGCCGTCGGCGATCAGCCGGCCGAAGCCGAAGCGCGGGCTCGCGATGCGCGCGTTGAACGCGCAGACCGCGTCGTGCTGGCCGTTCGCCGCGTGGTCGACGCTGTTGCCGCCGAGCACGCGGATCAGCCCGTCGCCGACGGCGAGGGTGTACCCCGCGTAGCTCCCCACGGAGACCAGGCTGCGCGTCGAGCCCGCCTCCGCGCTCGTGCCACCGAGCTGGAGCAAGATCTCGGGGCCGAGGCGAAAGTCTTCCTGCAACCCGAGCGTGTCGAGCTCCACCGTGCGCAGGTAGCGTTCTTCGTAGCCGCGCAGGCGGACGTAAGGGCCCATCTGCGTGTCGCTGACGGGCAGCCACTCTTCCGCGAAGTCCGCTTCCGCCGAGGGCGCGGTTCCGGGCGGCGGCGAATGTTGGTTGTAGCGTCGATCGATTTCGAATCCGACGGACACGTTGAGCTTCCGCTCCGTTCCGAACGAGCGGACCAGCTCGTTCGCGAACAGCATGCGCTGGTTGCGATACGCGATCGGGATCGCGTCGTCGTCCGGCGTGCTCGGCGCGTCGTACGTCTCGACCCTGTCCCCCTGGTAGCGCCGCACGATGTCGTTGCGGAAGTACACGCCCGTGCCCCAGCCCCAGCGATCGCTGGTGACGAGCAGCGGTTCGCCGTACGCGAAATAGCCGTAGGAGCCTTCGGGCTCCCCGCGCCGGCGATTGAAGATGACGTTCGCGCCCACGAGGCCCTCGAGCCCTGTCCCCGCGATGCGCCGTTGCGAGACGATTCCGCCCACGGAGTAGGTGCCCGGATCGAGGCGAAACAGCATGCCGAGCGAGACGTGCGTGCCCGCCAGGTTCTCCTCGCTCGGGTTCAGGGTCAGGTAGCTGAGGCCGCTTTCGGAGAGCGCGAAGTCCGTGTTCAGCCGCAGGCTCCAGACGTCCTTCACGATCACCATCAGCCGCACGCGATCCGGGGCGCTGCCCCGCAACGGGACGACCAGCACCAGCGAGTATTGCCGCACCTTGCGCAGGTTGCGGGCGGTTTCGTCCGCGCGCCGCGCCGAGTAGTGGTCGCCATTGCCGAGCAGGAGCTCGCTCTTGACGATGCGCTCGCGCGTCATCGTATGAAACACGTTGAAGAAGTCGGGGACCGGATCGTGCTCGTCGAACACGTTGAGCACGACGATCTTCAGCTCCTCGATGGGCTTGCCCTCGGCGTCGGGGTCGCGCTCGGCGCTCCAGCCCGCCTTCGCTGCGGACTCGGTCAGGGTCTGGAGCTCGTACGACGTGAGGCGGACGGTATCCGCCGCGGCGGGCCGAACGGCAAACAGGCCTGCGGCGAGCATCCAAGAAAAGAGCGCCCGGCCCGGGGCGCGCCCGACCATGGCGCGATTCTGCCCGCCCCGCATCCCACGTCAACAAGCGTTCGCGCCGGGCGTGGTAGCGTGCGCATGTGCAGACCTACCCGGCGCGCACCAGCGTCGATCTCGCGGTCGCCGGGCTCGCGGCGATGGGCCTCGGGCTCATCTTGCGCGAGCCGACCGCCGTCGCGTGGGGCGGCGCGATCCTGGTCGGCCTCGCGGTCGCCCGGCTCGCCACGCAGATCGACGTTGCGGGCGTCCGCGCGGCCGGATTCGAGATGGCCTGGCGGGGCGAGGCGCGGCGGGTCGAGCTCGCGCGCGGCGAGGAGATCACGCTCGAAGCCGAGCTCCGCAATCGGGACGGGCGCGCGGCTCGCTTCACGGGACTGCGCGCCACGGCCTCACCCGAGCTCAGCGTTACGCTCGACCCCGAACAGGGCGAAGTGCCCGGAGGCGGACGCCTGTCGGTGCGGCTGCGCGTGAAGGGCGCGCGCGTCGGCCGGCACGCCATCCACGGCCTGTCCCTCGAGCTCGAAGGCGCGCCCGGCCTGTTCGAAGTACCGCTCACCTTCGCCAATCCCTACGGGATCGAGGTCCTGCCCGGCACCTGCCGCGAGCTCCTGCGCTCGGCGCGCGGCGGACGCAGCCGGCGCACGGCCCCGCAGGGCCGTCCCGGGGTGCTCGCGGGAGAGGGCGACAGCTTGCGCGAGCTCCGCGAACATCAGCCGGGCGATCCGTTCCGGCGCATCGCGTGGAAGGCTTCCGCTCGGCGCGGGCAGCTCCTCGTGCGCGAGTACGAGCGCGAGGAACGCGACATCGTCTGGATCCTGCTCGACGCTTCGGTCGAGCTCTGGTCGGGTGAGCCCGGGACCGCTCCTCTCGACGCGGCGATCGACGAGGCGGCGACGGTCGCTCTCCGGCACCTCCGGCGCGGCGATTTCGTCGGCCTCGCCGTGGTCGGCGCGCGCACGCTCGCCTTCATCGAGCCCGCCTCGAGCCCGGGCCACGCGCTCAAGCTCGTGGGAGCGCTCGCTCACGCGACCGCCTGCCTCGAACCCGAGCGCAGCGGCCTCGACGAAGCGGACGTGGCGGCGCGCGTGCTCGAGCACCTGCGCCCGCTCGACCCGCGCGCTGCCGCCAACGTGCGCCCGAGCGAGATCGATCGCGTCGCGCGCCGCGCCGATCGCGTGGCCGCGAACCGGGCACCCTTTCGCGCGGTCACGATACCGGCTGCGACCCGGCGCGAGCGCAGCTTGCGGCGCTACCTCGCGGCCTTCGGTCTCGGGTCGCCGGCGCGCCTGGAGCCGGATCGCGCGCGCACCGACGTCGAGCTTTCGCGGCTGCTGCTCAAGATCGGTCGCGAGAAGAAGCGTCCGAGCCTCGTGTACCTGTGGTCTCCCCCGCCCGATCCGACGACGCGTCCGGTGCTCGAGCGCGGCCTGCTCGGCCTGCCGCGGAAGCGCTTCGAGCTGCGCTGGATGTCGGTGCGGCTCGACGCCGGCATTCCCGAGGGCGGAAGCGGTGTGCCGCAGGTGGTGGCGGCCACGGTGTCGCTCCGCGCACGCGCGGCGCTGCGGCGCGGCGAGCAGGCGCTGCGGCGCATCGGCGTGCGCGTGGAAGGCGCGAAACCCCGCGAGGGTCGCGCGTGAGCGGCTCCGGCGCCGCGTCCGGCGCGCCCGCGGGTGGCGGCGATCCTCGGGCGCTGCTCGCCCGTCACGGCGTGGTCCCGAAGAAGCACTTCGGCCAAAACTTCCTGCTCGACAGGAACCTCGCGGCGCGCATCGCCGAGCTCGCGGCGCCGCCCGACTCGTTCGTGATCGAGATCGGCGCGGGCCTGGGCTCGCTCACGGTGCCCCTGCTGGAGCGGGCACGCCACGTCACGGCGATCGAGCGCGATCGCGATCTCGTGCCGGCGCTGGCGAGCGAGCTCGCCTCGAGCGTCGACTCGGGACGCCTTCGCATCGTCGAAGCCGACGCCAAGACGTACGACTACGAGAGCGACCTCGCCGCCGCTGCGCCTCCGCGCGCCGTGGCCGGCAACTTGCCCTACCAGCTCACGGGGCCGCTGCTCGAACGCCTGATAGGCCTGGCGGGCTCGCTGGAGCGAGCCGCGGCGCTCGTCCAGCTCGAGGTGGCGGACCGTCTCGCGGCGAAGCCGGGTTCCGAGGCGTACGGCGCGCTCAGCGTGTTCGCGCAGGCCGCCTTCGAAGTCACGCGACCGCTGCTCGTGCGGCGCGGCGCGTTCTTCCCCCAGCCGAACGTGGACTCGGCCCTCGTCGTGCTCGTCCCACACCGCGAACCAGCGGCGCGGGAGACAGCGGCCTTCCGGCAGCTCGTGAAGGGGGCGTTCTCCCAGCGCCGCAAGAAGCTGCGCAACGCCTGGGCCGCGGTGCTCGATCCGGCGGAGCTCGCGCGAGCCGCCGCGCGCGCCGGGATCGATCTCGACCGGCGCGGCGAGACGCTGTCGGTCGCGGAGTTCGCGCGCATGACGGCGGAGATCGACGTTCCGTGATCCTCTCGCGCCGTGCTTTTGGCCGGTGGCTCGTCGCAGTCGCATGGGCCGGACTCGGCGCCTGCCGAAAGCGGGAGAGACCGAAGCCGGCCCGCGCGAGCTTCGGCGTCTTCTTCGGGGGCGAGGTCCAGGAGCGGGAAGAGCTGCCGCTGATCCTCGACCGCACGCGGCAGAGCATCGGCGTGCGCGTGACGTTCGAGGAGCCGCCGTCGACGGCCGAGCCGGTGAGCTGGGAGCTCGAGAAGCCGGGCACGGGCAAGGACGGCGGCCCCGGCGTCGTGGACTACGGACAGGCGCGCGCGCGGCCCGGCGAACGGACGCTCGACATCCCGCTGGCCTTCCGCGCGGGCGATCGCACGGGCAACTGGCGGGTTCGGGTGTCGCTCGGCTCGGAGAGCCTGCTCGATCGACCGTTTCGCGTCGTCCCGCCCTCCCCCGCGGCGCCGCGGGAAGAGTGAGCGGATTGCGCGAGATCTTGCGCAATTGCGCAAGCGGCCCCGAGCCGGTTTGCGCAAGAAATGTACAAGGCCGGCGAGCCCGCGCTCGACCGCGAAGGCGCCCAGGCCGACCCGCTCCCAACCCGGCAATCATTTCGAGCAGTTGAAGAACTTCGACGGGAGAGCGCGCTCGCGCGGGGCACGTTGGCACTGCACGTGCTCTTGGACTCACGCATGAGCCCAGAGCCCACCCTCGCGCCTCGAGACTCCGTCACCACGACGCCGTCTGCCTACGCCCCGAGCGTCTGGAAAGGTGTCCTCAGCGGACGCTACCGCATCACGAACTGGTACGACCGCGACGGCAGGCGCTACCTCGTTGCGAAACCGAACCCCGCCCGCGCCCTGCGTCCGCTCACGGACCGCCAGCGCCGCATGCTCGCGCTCAGGGCGCGCGGCGCGGCCTTGAAGGTCATCGCATTCGAGTTCGGCGTCTCGATGGGCACCGTCTCGCGAGACCTGACCCTCGCCATGAACCAACTCGGCCTGGAATCTTCGGCCGATCTCGCGGCGGTGTTCGGCCATGTCTGAGCCGGCGCTCGCCCTCGGGAACGAGATCGAAGCGCCGCCCGACTCGGCGCTTCCGCCTCCGCCCGGGCTCTCGATCGAGCCGGGGGAGCTCAGCGGCGAGTTCCTGCTGAGCTTTCCGCTCGAGCAGAAGCCCGAGCTGCCGCCGGAGCTCACGTCGGCGGAACGCGCCATCGTCGAAGGCCTGCTCACGGGGCTCACGAACGTCGAAATCGCCGAGCGGCGCGGCGTGTCGCAGTTCACGGTAGCCAATCAGGTGGCCCGGATCTTCGCGAAGCTCAGCGTTCACTCACGGCTCGGCCTGGCGCTGCTCTTGCGCGGGACGGCCTGGGCCTGACGCGGCGCGCGTCTCCGGCGTCACTCCGGCAAGCGCTTGCGCGGCCGCGGCAGACCGAACTCCGAGAGCCTCGAGACCAGCGTACGGCGTGAAATCCCGAGCAACTCGGCCGCGCGCGTCTGGTTGCCCCCGCAGCGGTCGAGCGCCTCGAGCAGCCGCTCGCGCTCGAACGCCTTGAGATCCGCGTGAAAGCTTCCGGACTCGGGGCGGTTCGGCGCGCCCGCCGCGGGCGTCCCCGGCGTCTGCACGGCGACCGCGCGAGCCGCGCGCAGGAGCTCGGCGGGCAGGTGATCCGGCTGGATGCTGCGTTCGACGCACAGGATGACCGCGCGCTCCACGACGTTCTTGAGCTCGCGAACGTTTCCTCTCCAGGGGTAGGCCTTGAGCACGGCCATCGCCTCGTCGGAGACCGAAAGGCGCTCCTTCCGATCGAGCTGGCGAATCGCCGCCGCGAGGAACGCCGAAACGAGCGGCTCGATCTCTTCCGGCCGCTCGCGCAGCGGCGGTAGCGTGAGGGAGAGGCCGGCAACCCGGAAGTACAGGTCGGGACGGAACCGACCGACTTCGGCCTCCGCTTCGAGATCGCGGTTGGTCGCGGCGAGGAAACGCACGTCGATGGCGCGCGGCTGAAGCGCGCCGAGGCGCCGCACGCTGCGCTCTTCGAGCACGCGCAGCAGCTTGGCCTGCGTGGTCGGCGACAGCTCCCCGATCTCGTCGAGAAACACGCTACCGCCGTCGGCGGATTCGAAGAGGCCCGGCCGAGCCTGCACCGCGCCCGTGAACGCCCCGCGCTCGTAACCGAAGATCTCGCTCTCGAGCAGCGACTCGCTGAGCGCCGCGCAGTTCAGGCTGAGAAAGGGCGCTTCGGCGCGCGGCGAACGGGCGTGGATCGCGCGGGCCAAGAGGTCCTTGCCCACGCCCGTCTCGCCCAGGATGAGGACCGAGATCGAGCTCTGCGCCGCGCGTTCGGCCTGGGCGTAGACCTCCCGCATCTTCGGGTTCTGGATCACGACGCCGGGGGTGCTGCTCGGGCCGGCCCCCAGATCGCCGAACTCGGACGGCGCCTCCGCCGCGCGCCGCAGCAGGATCGTGACCTCCCCGACCATCACGCTCTCGCCAATCGTGACGTCCGCGCTCGCCCGGGCCAGCCGGCGCATGGTGTGCGTCTTGCCGAGGTTCTCGGCGTCGGACCGATCGCGGACGAACGTCCCGTTGGCGCCGCCGAGATCTTCGATCCGGCTCTCGGCGCCGAGGGTGAGCAGCGCGTGTCGCCGTGACACCGACGGGTGCTCGATGCGCACCTGGCACTCCTCCGCGCGGCCGATCGTCACCTGCCCCGCCGCGGGCAGCTCGAAGCTCTTCATCTCGTCCCGCCAGAACGCGACGAGCTCGAGTCGCGGGGGACTCACGGAGCTTTCTAGCGGCGTGCTCATCGGCACCGGACTTTTCCAGCGTATCGGCCGCGGTCTCCCCAGGCAACCCGGGGCGCCCGGATCCGGCGGCGAAACCGCCCGTCCTGCTTCAGAATTCGCCCGCTGCCCGAAGCCCGGCCCCGGATCGCACGGCGCCGACCGACAGGGCCACGCCGGACGACCGCTCGCCCCGCGCCGGCCGCAAGAGCACGTAGAGGCCGACGCCGGCCGCCGCGATTCCCACTCCGATGGTGATGTTGCTGACGAGCGCCGCCGTCCGCGCGTCTTCCCAGTCGTCTACGCAGCTCTGCTGGGTGCAGTAGCCGCCCACGTAGAAGCGATCGCTCTCCGCCTTGAGCGAGATCGCTCGAGCGCCGAAGTAGGCGCCCGTGAGCAGCGCCGCACCACCGGCACCCACGAGCACGTAACCGACCGTGCGTGAGCTGCCGCGTTCGGCGGACGGCGCCGCGCTCGGGATCGCAGCCGGCGGGGGAGGCGCCGGGGCGGGCGGAGCCGGCGGCGGCGCGACCGGCGGCGGTGGGGGCGGAGCTTCCGGAGTCAGCGCCGGGACCTCGACGCTGCGCGCGTCCGCCTCGGAACCGAGGGTGAAGCGCGCCGACCACGACAGGTGACCCGGCCGCGTCGCAGCGAGCTCGTGCTCGCCGGGATCGACCGGAAACGGCTGGCCCAGGCTTTCGTTCGCGAGTGGAACGCCATCGAGCGTCACGACCAGATCCGGCGGAGGCCCTCCGGGCGGCGCCGCCACGGTGAGTCGCGACAACTTCGGGGCGAGCTCGCCCAGGTGGCGCTCCGCCGTCGTGATGCGATCGCTGCGGCCGGAAGCGCGCGCCTGCGCGAGCGCTTCGGTGAGCACCTGGAACGCCGTCGCGGTGCGTCCCTCGTGCTTTCTACAGATCCCGAGGTTCAGGATCGTGCCGCCGCCCGGGTCGAGCGCCTGGCTTTCGGCGAACTTGGCGCAAGCTTCGGGGTAACGCTTCTGACTCATCAAGTCGCGCGCCTCGTCGAACAAGAGCTGTGCGCGCTGCGCGTCGGGGGCCGTCTGGGCGTGCGCGTGGCCCGCCGCAAAGACGAGGGCGACCGCGACGAGCGACGCGCGCAGGGTGCGCGAACGGCTACTTGCGATCGGCGGTTCCATCATTTTCCTGACCCGGAGCGGGCGTCACGCGCGGAGCGCGCACCGAACCGGTGGGCTTCGTACCCGGTCGCTGCGCGCCTGGCTTGGTTTCGGCGTTCCGGCGCTCCAGCGCGGCGGGCACCCGCAGCTCCGCCTGAACCGCCGCGCTCGCCGCCGCAGGCGCCGGCTGAACCACGTTCGGCGTCGAGACGATCGACGGAGCCGGCGGAGCCGCGTGGGCGGCGTTCGTGACGGCACCGGGCGTTTCCGAACCCGCCAGCGCGGGGACAGGCGCGGAAGTGGCGCGCGCGTACCAGAGCAGCAGCGAAATCACCGCTATCGAGAGCACCGAAGCGCCGATCAAGAGCGGGCCACGCCGCTTGAGCCACGGCGAAACGGTCGAGCTCATCTGCGCCGTGTCGCCTTCCCAGGACGGGACGGTCGGACCCGGCTCTTCTCCGGAATCGTTCGAGATGGCTTCGACCGCCTCCGAGCGCCGCCCCGCCTGGCCGAGCAGCCGCGAGATGCGCTCGACCGCGCCGCGCGCCTCGGGCGGGGCGAACGGCTGCAGGGCCTGAGCGAGAGCGGCGATGCTCGAGTAGCGCTTCTCCGGACGCTTCTCGAGGCAGCGCAGGACGACCGCTTCGAGCGCGGGCGGCACGTCGGAACGCGCCTCGCTCATCGAGCGCGGCGTGTCTGCGGCCACGGCCGCGAGCGTGGCGACCAGCGTCTCACCCTCGAACGGCGGCTTGCCGCAGACGAGCTCGTGCAAAATCACGCCCAGCGACCAGATGTCGCTGCGCTCGTCGACGCGCCGCGCGTTGCGGATCTGCTCCGGGGACATGTAGAGCGGCGACCCGACCAGGGCACCGGTGTTGGTGTCGTTGGCGACGGCGGCGGTCGTCTGGGCCGCGCCGGCCGTGGCGAGCTTCTCCTCGTTCTGCTGGGTGAGCGCCTTCGAAATGCCGAAATCGAGGACCTTGACCAGCGGCACGCCGTCGGCAGCGCGCGTGAGAAACAGATTCGACGGCTTGAGATCGCGGTGGATGATGCCGTTCGCGTGCGCTTCGGCGATGGCGTCGCAAGCCTGCAGCACGAACGCGACGGCCTCGGCGATCGGCAGCGGGCCGCGACGCTTGAGCACGGCGCCGAAGTCGGAGCCCTCGAGGTACTCCATCACGAGGTAGGGCTCGCCCTGCTCGAGCATTCCGACGTCCATCACGTGGGCGACGTGCGCGCTCGTGATGCGCGCCAGGGTCTGACCTTCACGCAGGAAGCGGCTGACCGCCTCGCGGTTCTCGCACGCCTGCTTGAGCAGGAACTTCAGGGCCACGATCTTGCCGAGCCGCACGTGCTCGGCGGCCACGACCACACCCATGCCGCCCGAGCCGATCACGCGCTCGACGCGGTACTTGCCGTCGATCACCTGCCCGACGGCGACGGGAAGCGGCGTTTCCTTCATGGCGGGAGGTTTCTAGCGCAGCGCACGCCCACCCCGTCCCAGCGGCTCGTTCGGAACACCTGTTCGCGGGAGGCGGCGCGCAACTCGGATCCGTTCGAGACGAAGCTGCCGCCCCGGCCGGCGCCGTAGACGAGCGTCGAGTCGAAGCTCAAGTTGACGATGTCCTCTCCGCGCGACGCCTCCAGGTTGTAGTAATTCGAGTCCATCACGTCGCGCGTGCGTTCCATCATCGAACCGGCGAGATCGGCGTGGCCGAAGCGACCGTAGCCGTCCGAGGTCGTGGAACCGACCGACCTGATGTCGGACGGCACACAGGTGCTGTCGCCCGTCGCGGTGCAGCGAAAGACCGCGAGCGGATCGTCGGGATCGTCGGAACCCCAGGGAAACAGGCGGTTCTCGTCGCCGCCCGCCGCGGCGAACTCCCACTCGGCGTCGCTCGGCAATCTGCCGCCGTCCCAGATGCAGAACGCGTACGAGACGTACCAGTCGATGCAATTGACCGGCAGACACTCGTTCGCGCCGGCGGCCGGCGTCCAGGTACGGAAGTTTTCGTTGCACTTCTCGTCGCGCGAGATCATGAGCGTCTTGAGCGCATTCCGATCGGCGGGGAGGTACTGGAAAAATTCGTCTTTCCAGCCGCTGCTCTCGCGGTTCGGGTGGTTTCCCATGCCGGCCTTCAGCTGCAAGTCGTCGTAGGCGTCGACGAAGCGTCGAAAGCGGCCCACGGTCACCTCGTACTTGTCGAGCCAGAAGGGGCTCACCCGGACGACGTGCTCGGGTTGCTCGGCCTCGTGACCGGCGATGTACGCATCGCTGCCGCTCTCGCTACGCCCGACTCGGACCGCTCCGCCCGGAACGTAGAGTGTCGTGCACGGGCTGTCGGTACCGCAGAGATCGAGCTCGTCGCACGAAACCGGCGGCGGTGGCGGATCCGGTTCGAAGGTTCCGCCCTCACCACCCACCTCGCTGCCCGCCGCGCCTGCGCTCCCGCCCTCGGAGCCGCCCTCGCCTGCCCCATCCGCTCCGGCCTGCCCGCCGCCCGCGCCTCCCGTTCGCCCGCCACCCCCCCG
>DASXWF010001151.1:0-7931 GCA_036503835.1 Polyangiaceae bacterium
GGTGGCGACAAGGGCGCGGATCGATTTTGAAACGCTGATTGCAGCGGTCAGGCGCGTGCTGAACGCGCTTTTGGCGCGCGGTTGGAGATGAAGCTCATTTCGTTGCGCGATGACGCCGCTCTCTGGCTGCTGAGAAGGGAAATCCCCACGTGTTAGAAGGTCTTTGCGGGTAACTCGGAAAGGCGGGGTTCGACATGGCACAAGCTCTATTGGGTTGGGGTTCCGGCTTGGATCAACACGGCGCTGGCGTTCGGATCCCAGCTCGTCGAGGTCCTGAGCTCGAGCCGGCATGGCAGCGGGCGCACGCGGAGCTCGTCAGGCTCGCGAAGCATCGCGCGGGTCTCGATGACGAGGAAGGACGCTGGCTGCTCGCAGCACTTCGCGAAGGCACGCACGTTCGGTTCGGGTTTGGCTCCTTTGACGAGTACTCCGAGCGGATGTTCGGCTACCGCGGGAAGGTCACTCAGGAGAAGTTGCGGGTCGCGGAGGCACTCGAGGAGCTTCCGCGGCTCGCTGACGAGCTCCGCGCCGGTGCTCTGAACTTCTCCGTCGTGCGTGAGCTCACGCGGGTCGCTACTACCGATACCGAAGGCGAGTGGTTGCAGGTGGCGCGCGGGACGACGGTGCGGGAGGTGGAGCAGTTGGTTTCCGGGCGGCGTCCTGGGAATCGGCCCGACGATGCGGCTGACCCACGAGCGAAACGGCATGTGTTGCGGTTCGAGGTCTCGGGGGAAGTGCTCGCGACGTTTCGAGAAGCGATGGGCAAGGTGCGGAAGGAATCGAGCGAGGCTTTGGACGACGATGCCGCGCTGCTCCTCCTATCGCGCTACGTACTCGGCGGGGCTCGCGACGAGGGCCGCTCGACTTATCAGGTGGCGCTCACGGTTTGCGAGCGCTGCGGTTCCGCGAAACAGCACGGCCGCGGGGAGCTCGTGGATGTTGCGGACGAAGTTGCGGCCATGGCTGCTTGCGATGCCCAGCACATCGGCTCCGTCGCCGGCGCTCCTGACGGTAGCGGTCTGCGCGACGGCGGTCTACGCGACGGCGGTCTGCGCGACGGCGGTCTGCGCGACGGCGGTCTGCGCGACAGCGGTCTGCGCGACAGCGGTCTGCGCGACAGCGGTCTGCGCGACGGCGACCCCCACGTGGGCGCGGCAGGAGATGCGCTCAAGCACCAGGACCTCGGCGACGAAGCACCCGCATCACAGAGGGCACAGGCAGGCGAGCTTTCCCGCCAACCTCGCGCAACCCGCGCCACGCAAACGATCCCGCCTTCCATTCGTCGTCGGGTCGTGCGGCGGGATGGAGGACGCTGCCGGGTCCCCGGCTGCCGCCACGCCGTTTTCGTAGACGCGCACCACATCCACCCGCGCGCCGAGGGCGGGCGGCACGATCCCGACAATCTCGTCACGCTCTGCGCAGCTCACCATCGGGCCGTCCATCGCGGAGAGCTGCTCATCGAAGGCGTCGCATCCGGAGCGCTCAGCTTCCGGCACTCGGACGGGACCTGCTACGGAACCCCACAAGTCTCGGCGTCGGCGGCGGGCGTGTTCGCCAAAGCCTTTCAAGTTCTGCAGAATCAGGGATTTCGCGAGAGTGAGATACGGAGGGCGCTCGCCTCGGAGAGCGTGCGCGCCGAGTCGGAGCTTGCGAAGGTCTTCCGCGCGGCTCTTTGGGAGCTCACGCCATCTCAGGTCGAGCGCCGGAGGTAGTGGGCGCTGGTGCTCTCGCTCACTGGGAGAGCGGCTCCAGCGAAGCGACGAAAGGCGCTCAGGCGAAGGTTCTTCGGATGGCCTCGACGACGGCGGCGCGGATGGAGGCGAGGCGTTCGGGGGTGAGTGGCTCGCGCGTGGTGTCGCGGACGGTGAAACGATCGCGGACGCGCGGGCCCTCGGTGCGGATGTCGGAGGTGACGATGTCGAGACGAGCGGCGTGGAGGGTGCGCGCGATGCAGAGCAGGAGGCCTGGGTGGTCGAGGGCTTCGATGACGAGGATGTAGGCCCCCGAACGCAGGGCTTGCGTCTCGAAGAAGGCGCGGACGAGGGGCGTCGCCTCGCCGTAGCTGTCCGCCTGGCGCGCCGGTAGAATCGGATCCGGGCAGGCCTGGCGCACGACGAGGTCGCCGATGAGCCTGCTCACTCCGGCGATTTCTTCATCCTGAATCGGACGCTCGCTCGCGCCCGCGAGCGCGCGCAGCCAGAAGAAGTCGACCGCTTCCAGCACGCCGTCGGGCCGGAGGCGGCTGTAGACTTGCGCGGTGGTCACGTCGAGCTCATGGAGGTGGAGCGCCGCGCTGACGAGCGAGAGGAAGCCGGGCTGGTCGTCGGCCACGACGCAGACGATCGCGCCGCCGTTGTCGAGCGAACGCCAGCGCTCCGCGAGAGCCGGCCGTTTGCCGCGGCGCTCCACGATGCTCGCGTGCTCGGCGATCTCGTCGCTCGAGTACACGCTTGCGTAGCTCTCCGGCATCGAGCGCGCGAAAATGCCGCCCGCCGTGTCGTCGTCCCGTCTCTGCATCATCGAGAGATCTCCCCGAATGGTGGCCATCGGACGGAAGTCTCCCCCGGCGCACGTTGCGTGACTCTTTCCGAATCGTGTCGATTGCCGCCGGCGCGCGCCGTGTTCACCGAGCGTGGCGTTTCACCGCGCGGGCTTCGCGTCGATCAGCTTCTGGCGGGAAGCGACGGGGTTTTGTCGCTCGCCCGCGGGCTTCCACCAGAAGTTCACGTTCGAATTGAAGGCGCCGAGGTGGGAGAAGGTGTGCAGCCACCACGCCGGGATGAACAAGAGATCGCCCGCCTCGAGCGTGGCGTGCTCGGCACGAGCGTCCGCGAAGAGGGGGTGTGTTGCAAAATCGGGCGCGTCCACGTCGACCGCGCAACAGTTGTAGGCTGGGTTCCTGCCGTCGAGGGGAAACGGATAGAGCCGGTCGAGCTCTTCCGGCGCGAAGAGCAGGCATTCTTTGCGCCCGCTGATCTGGCCGTTCAGGTTGTGGCACCCGTTGTTGTCGTAGTGGAGCCAGGTGCGCACGCCCGCGCCGCTGAACCACGCCCACACGGTGTAAAGGCGCTCTTCGGGCACGAACGCGGGGACCTCGACGTCGTCGAGCAGCGGCGCGAGCTCGCGGTCGACCGTCGTCGTGCCGTCGCGGCGCCGCAGCAGGAAGTGCTCGTCGCCCGTGAACAGACGCCGGGCGCGCTCGTCGGGCGGGCCGTTCGTGACGGCGTCGAAGAATTCGGCGAACGTGGAGGTCTCGCGCGCGAACATCGCCGCCGGCTCCGTCCGATGGAAGTCGGGGTGCTGGTGGGTGGACGAGCGCTTGAACTTCGTCGAGACCTTTCCGATGCGCTCGCCGAGGTAGGCTGGGTTCCAGCGCGTGACGGCGGGCCAGCTCCGCGCGCCGCCTGCGATCACGACCGGGCGATCTCGTGCCTCGAAGTCGCGGAGGAAGTCGGGAACGGCGAGGTTCGAAATCCGTTCGACCCTGCGCGTCGTCATCGGCGGATCATCCCATCCATCGAAACGCCATGCCCGCGCTCTCCGCGGCGAGGCCGTCCGCGTCCTTGCGGTCGCCGATCACGAGGCAGCGCTCGGGGGCGATCGCCAGCGCTTCGGCCGCGCGCAGCATGCCGCTCGGGTGCGGTTTGAGCCGAATCGGTCCGCCCGGTTCGCCCGAGGCCACCACCACGTCGAAGAGGGCGCTCGCTCCGAGCGCCTCGAGCTTGCGGCGCGCCGGATAGTCGCTGACCAGAGCCGTCCGTCCGCCGGCCGCGCGGTACTCGGCGATCTCCTGCAGCAGGGAGGCGCGCCGGAAGAACGAGAGCCAGCGCGCCGGCCGCTCGATCATCCAACTTCGCACGACGCGCTCGATCTCTTCGGCGGGGCGGCCGAGCGCATCGGCCGTGCGCTCGATCTGCAGGCGAAAGGGATCGCCCTCGAGCTCGCTCTCGCGGAGCGCTTCGTGCTCTTTGCGGAAGCGACGGAGGAGCGGCGCGGAGGGCGCGCCCAGCAGCATGAGCTCCGCCGCCATCGCGAGCTTCACCGGGGCAGCTCGGTAGAGGGTGCCGTCGAGGTCGACGAGCCAGGCGTCGTATTCGCGGGTCATGAGAACGCTCGAGGAGCTCGTTCTACTCTTCGTCCCGCCCGCGGCCGAAAATCTTCGACTGCGGCGGCACGGATTTGACGATCCACACGTTGCCGCCGATCACCGAACCGGCGCCGATCACGGTCTCGCCCCCGAGGATGGTCGCCCCGGAGTAGATCGTGACGTTGTCCTCGATCGTGGGATGGCGCTTGTGAGGGCGCGGGGCCGCGGCGTCGGCGCGCCGGGTGCTGAGCGCGCCGAGCGTGACGCCCTGGTAGATCTTGACCCCGCGGCCGATCGTGGCCGTCTCGCCGATCACGATCCCGGTCCCGTGATCCATGAAGAAGCCTTCGCCGATGGTCGCTCCGGGATGGATGTCGACTCCGGTCTTCTCGTGCGCGTTGTAGTTCATGATGCGCGGGACGATCGGTACGCCCTCGCTGTGGAGCTCGTGCGCGATGCGATGCGTCGTGATCGCCTCGATCGCGGGATAGCTGAAGACGATCTCTTCGATGCTGCTCGCGGCGGGATCGCCTTGGTAGGCGGCGATCACGTCGGCGTTCAGGATGCGGCGGAGCTCGGGCAGGCGCGCGACGAGCCGCAGCACCACGTCTTCGGCCCAGCGCTCGTTGCGGAACGGACCCCCGCGATGGCGCGTCTCGTAGCTCACCGCGCGGGCGATCTGCTCGACCAGCGTCTCGAACGCGGGATACAGGTGCTCGCTCACGGCGTAGCGGAGGTTGTCCTTGTGGAGCGCGCGCTGGCTGTAGAAGCCCATGTAGATCAGGGGCTTGAGGTGATTGAGCGCCTGCACGACCGCGCGCTTGTTCGGCAGCGCGGCGCTCTCCAGGTTGTTGATCTCGAGTGGGCCGGCGTAGCTCTCGACGACGTCGTCGATCGCGCGCTCCAGGTCGCGGATGCAGTTCACGCCGACGGGCATACCTTACGGTAGCAAAGCCCGCCGACTCGTCGAGAGCACCCGCGACTCCGACATGACGGTTGCCGGGTGGCGGAGTGATCAGTTCGTGGTCACGACCACACCGAGCGTGGTCGTCGGCAGGATTCCGCTGGCGTCGCGCACGGACTCCTGGAAAATCTGCTTGCTCGACCAGTCGAGCCGGTTGTCGAGCCGCAGGATCAGGTAGTCCGCCGGCCGGTAGTCGAGGGTGAGCGTGGCGGTGACGAGCTCGATGTCGTTTCCCGCGTAGCCGGTGAAAAAGCCGTCCTTGTCGCTCAGGTATTCGACGCGGGCGGCGATCGCGAATGGATCCGCGAACGAGTAGCGCGCGCCGAGCATCCCGCCCCAGAACATGTGCTGCACGAAACGCTGCGGATCCAGCGTGTCGCGCACGCGCTCGAAGCCGAGGTCGGCGTTCAGGAGCACGGTCAGGGCGTCGGTCGGCGTGAGCGTGACCACGAGGTCGATCAGGTTCCGCAGCCCTTTCCAGTTCGCGCTCGCGCGGTCGACCGCGCCCGAGCTCGACTCACCCGTGGCGGGGGCGCCGGCGGCGCAGCCGGTGGTCTCGGTCGGGTCGAAATGCTGGTCCGCGGGGCAGTCGATGACGGAGTAATCGTTCCGCTCCGGGCCGACCAGGTAACCGAGCGAAGCGGTGAGCAACGTGCCGCTGTAGTCCCCGCGCGGCAGCTGGAACCCGAGCTGCACTCCCAGGTCCTTGCCCAGGTTGTTGTCGACGCTGTTGTTGTAGCCGTTCACGAGCATCGCCTTCAGCGTAAACAGGCTGCCGAGCTCGGCGCTCATGCGCAGGCCGGTGTGAAAGAGCGGCTGCGCGAACCAGTACACGACGCCGCGCGTGTAGTTGATGTTGTCCTGGCTCTCCGCGACTTCGGCGCCGTAGATGGTGTCGAATTTCCCGAAATCGAGCTGTACGGCGCTGCCCGCGCCGCCCGGGCGCCAGGCCGCGAACGCCTGCTTCACGTTCGCGAGGCCGATCACCGCTTCGTCGTCGCACGTGCCCTCGAGGCAGCTGCCGGCGATGCGCTGCGCGCTCGGGCCGAACCGCAGCGAGAGCGTGCCGCCTACCGGCTCCGCCGGATACGTGGCGTCGATGCCCACCCACGCGAGAGCGAAACCGTTCTCGGTGTCGTACGCGCGCGTCTTGCCGTTCTCGCCCGTCTGGGGCTTCGGCATGTTGTAGTTCAGGGTGAAGTAGCTATCGACGAAGGCTCGAAATTCGATCGAGTCGTACCAGGGCAGCGAATCCGACTCCGCCGGCACCGGATTCAAGTGCGGCTCCGCGAGCGGGTGAAGATCGGGAGTTTCGGCTTCGTGCGCGTGCGCGTGCGCGGGCGCCGCGGGCGGCGGGGGTTGCGGGGCCGGACGCTCGGGCTCTTGCTCGACCTGGGGCGGCTGGGGCGCCGGTTGCTCGGGCTTTTCCGGTGCGGGCGCGGGTTGCGGCGGCGGAACGGGCGCGGTCGGTGCCGGTTGCGCGGGAGCGGGCGCCGGTTCGACGGGCTTCGGCGCGGGCGCGGGCGCGGGCTGAGCGATCACGGTTCGGGCGTGAAACAGGGCGAGGCAAAGTGCGATCCCCGCGGGCACACGGCAGAGCTTCAGGGTCCTCATGTCTTCCTTCGTTCCTCGAGGATCGTTCGCGCGCTCGCTATTGCGATTTGTAATGCTCGACGATCCGGCTGCGTGAAAGCTCCCACCCGCGCGCGCCCTTCTTCAGGTACGCGGTCCCGCGAATGCCCTCGACGTCGTAGCGGTAGCCGACGGTGGCGGAGCTTCCCGAAATCTCGATGCTCGTGATCACGAGCACGGGATCGGTTTTCTTCGCCGGCGCGCCCACGACCTCGACGGGCTTGGCGGACTTGGTGAGCTCCACTCCGCTCGGCACGCTGCTGCCCGAAATCTTGAGCGGGAAGCGCCCCGGCTCTCCGAGCTTCAAGTAAGGATCGAGCTCGGGATCGTCGATGGCGAGCTGGAGCACGGCGACGCGGTCGTCGCTCGGTCCGGCGGGTTGCGCGGCCGCCATCGGATCCGACTTGATCGTGCCCGCCTCGCGCACGTTCTCGTCAGGATCAGCGGCGGACTCGGCTTTCGCGCCCTCGCCGGGATCGGAGCTCTCGGAGCTCTCGTCGGCCGGGCTCTCGGCCTCGGCGGGAGGTTTACCGCAGCCTGCGATGAGAACGATCGCCCCGAACGAAAGCAGCCAGCGCGACACGCCGACGAGACTAGGGTCCGGTCGCGCGGCCCGTCAACGGCAGAGGTGGGCGAAGCTCCCACTTTCACCCTCAAAATCGTGGGGGTGTTGCCACCACTGAAGGGTGGGCGCCTGAGGTCCGTAGGAAGCGGGTTTGGGAGCACGCATGATCAAGCAGAAGGGTTCCGGCTGGGCTTTGGGGCTACAGGCGGCGGGCCTGGCCGTCGCGCTCGCGTTCGCGAGCGCCTGCTCGTCCGACGAGGGTGACTCGGGTGGGAGCGGCGACGCGGGGGCCGGCGGCGACCCGGGCGAGTCCGGGCGTGGCGGTACCTCGGGTTCATCCGGTCGCGGCGGCACGTCCGGCAACGCGGGTCGCGGTGGACGCCCGCCGATTCCCGATGCCCCGCCCCTCCGGAGCTGTTCGGCGCTCGCTCCGGTGTACGCCGGCGCGGCCTGCACGAGCGCGTGCACGAGCGTGCGCTGCGACTGCGATCCGTTCCCGGCCAGCTACCTCGGCTGCCATCCGACACGCGGCTGTCTCCTGAGCGTGGACTGCTCGGTCGCCTGCGAGCTCGACCTCGAAGACGTGATCGATTGCATCGGCGACTACGCTCCCTGTGAAGCGGACGCCGACTGCAACGGCGGGCGCTGCCTGCGGCAGGGCGATCAGGGCGACTGCACGTCCG